>JBKPGQ010000072.1:0-10335 GCA_046729455.1 Verrucomicrobiota bacterium | reverse complement strand
GTGTAGCGATGGTGTTTGGGATCAAGTTTTCCGGTTTTATTGCCTGGTGGTTCTGGCGATCGGTGTATCTAATGAAGCTTCCACGCCTGGCTAAGAAGCTGCGAGTCATGGCAAGTTGGACACTTGATATTTTCTTTGGCCAGGAAATCGAGCAGATGGTCACCGTCCGTGATATCGAAGCGCTCAGCGGTCAACTGGCGCGGATCCGCGCGCGAACAAAGAGCGGACCAGAAGAACAAAACACGAGCGGGGTATTGCCCTAAAACTAACGGAGGGCGAACGCGTCTTTCGCACATTGGCAGAACTTCTCCGCAGCCGGGCTAAGTTTTCCTTTCCGCATAATGATTCCAATCGCGACGCGCTTGGGTTCAGGCGTTAAACGCAACAGTTTAACCCGATCACCGAACATATAACTGAATGCGTCCGAAGAGAGTGCCACTCCGGTGCCGGCACTGACCGCCGAAAAAACTCCGGTCCAGCCGTCGTGCTTCTCCACGATGCGCGGTTTATCTTTCACCTCCGCAAAAATCGCAGCGACGTATTCCTCGTAACGAGAGTACTTCTCGGGCATCAGTCCGATGAACGGTTCGCGGGCGGCGTCAGCTAAAGAAACGGACTGGCGCCGCGCGAACGGATGGTGGCACGAAACCGCAAGAGAAACACGTGCAGTCGCTAATTCTTGAAATCGGAGCTCAGCAAGGGCGTTCGCCTTGAGTGGAGGAATAAGAATCGCAAGCTGCAGGTGGCCATCCCGTACGCCCGCAATGTTCTGATCAACCGTCCAATCGTGTAGCTTTACATGCACGTTCGGCAGTGCTTGTTGATACGCGCGCAGAAGCATCGGCATTACCCGCCCTGTCCCGAGAGGCCAATCGCCAACGCGCAATTCTTGGTTGCCGGCAACGCCGCGCGCTTTGAGCACCGCTTCGTCAGCGCGTTTCAAAATCGCCCGCGCCTCGTCGAAGAAGGCGCGGCCTGCGTCGGTCAACCGAACGGATTTGGCGGTCCGTTCAAGTAATTGCACGCCGATCTCATCCTCGAGATCGCGGATCTGTCGGCTCAACGACGGCTGCGCAACATGCAATTTTTCAATAGCCGCCCGTGAGACGTTTTCCATCTCCGCCACCGCAACGAAGTAGCGCAAATGCCGAAGCTCCACTGGCTTCAAGTGTATGCCTGGCAAGCATGCTGAGGCAAGAAACATAGTCTTTCACAAACACATGGTGCACAGCGGATCGTGTATGCATGAAAAGAACATGTAAAACCGAACCGGTAGACGTATTCAGGAGCGCCTCTTCGTTACCACAATCTATCTGGCGACGTGTCCTGAAACTGTTTCGCCACCATCACGATCCACATCTGCTCGCTAGCCTCACCGCTTTTAACGAGCCGCGAATTTATCTGCCACCGGACTTCAGCCCGCCGCTGCGTCTGGTCCTCTCTCAGTTATAAATCGTAAACCACATTGAAAGGAACTTGTTATGATCGCAACCGTTAATCCCGCCGCTGTTCCGGCACTTACAGTCGGGGGAATCCTCTTTGTCATCATCTACTTACTCGCTGGCGTGTACGTATGGCGCTACAGGCGACAATTGTTCGGCCCAGACGACCGCGTTGACGGCGACAAAAAAGCCACTCGCTACTTACAGATCGTAGTCATTTGCATCCCGTTGCTTATTCTCAGCGGGCGTGTCCTGTTTGAGCTGGTCGGGCTTTGGATCAACTAAGAATTTGTAACGGGAAGAAGTCACTCGGCACGGATGCAGCGGTGCGGAATGTTTACGTGATCGGGCCTGACAAAACGATCAAGCTTCTCCCTGTTTACCCGATGAGAATCGGACGAAACTTTAATGAGGTGGTGCGTGTGATCGACGCGCTGCACCTGACGGCGAGGCATGAGGTCGTTGCACCAGCGAATTGGAAAGCAGGCGACGACGTGATGATCGTCGGATCAGTCTCGGACGAGAATGCCAAGCGGCAATACCCGAAAGGTTGGAAGGCGCCGAAGCCCTATATGCGCATCGTCCCATCGCCTTCATGAGGCGGTACCGTGTGTTGAATTGCGCTCGACACGCGGGTTGGAAACTGCCTAACTGTTTTCAGGTCGTCCGGCGAGAAAAACGAGGCTAAGATGGACGTTGCGAATGTCGCGAACAACAAGAAAGGTGACCGATATGGAGGATCGCGAACGCTCTGAGGCGAGGAGCGCGCAGACAGCGCGGGAGCTGAGGCAAAGCGAATTTTATCTTCACGAAGGAGAACGGCTCGCTCATATGGGAAGTTGGTCGCTCAGGCCCGACGGGGTATTCGACTATTGGTCTCCGGGAACTTTTTTGATTTTCGGTTTCGATCCCCGAAATGGAATTCCGACCTTGACCGAATGGCTTAGCGTCCTGCATCCTTTCGATGTTGATCGCGTCCATGCGCTAATCCGGAAAATGTTTTCGGAGGGCGTGAAGGGGGACATCCAGTATCGCGTTGATCATCCTGAGCATGGCCAAAAGACAATGCACAGCACCGGTGAGCCGGTGTTCGAAAATGGCGAAGTTGTACGGCTAATCGGCAATACGCTCGATATTTCCGAGCAGGAAAACGCGGCGCAGGAATTGAGGCGCCGGGAAGCCTACCTCGCAGAAGCTCAAAAGCTCAGTCACACCGGGAGCTTCGGATGGGATGTTTCAACCGGAGAAATCTACTGGTCTGATGAAACGTTTCGAATATTTGAGCTTGACCGAAAAACTGAGATTACGACCGAGCTGATCGTGCAACGAACTCATCCCGATGACAGACAAGCGGTCCAGCAAGTCATTGAGCGTGCTTTTCGTGACAGGACCGAGTTCGCTCTCGAACATCGACTGTTGATGGCTGATGGATCTATTAAGTATCTTGAGGTCGTCGGTCGCCCTTCGACAGATGAGTGGAGACGCTCCGAATTCGTGGGTGCCGTGACCGACATTACCGAGCGCAAGCGGGCGGAGGCATTGCTTGCCAGTGAGAAACACGTTTTGGAAATGATCGCAACCGGGATTTCATTGAAAGAGATCCTGAATGCCTTGTGTCTGATCATCGAGGAGCACCGACCAGGTACGCTCGCGTCAATCTTGCTGCTGAATCGCGACGGTGTTCATCTCGATGTCATTGCCGGGCCTAGTCTGCCTGAAGAGTGGACGTGCCAGATGGAAAAGCTCCCGATTGGACCGAACGCTGCTGCTTGCGGCACCGCGGTATATCGAAAAGCACCGGTCATGGTCTCTGATATCGCGAATGATCCCCTGTGGGATGTGCCAGAGCACCGTGCTGCAGCGCTGAACCAGGGGCTGCGAGCTTCGTGGTCCAGCCCGGTGCTTTCTTCGCAGGGAAATGTACTAGCTGCCTTTTGCATGTACTCTCGCGAAGTACGAACTCCGACGTCAAAAGACTTGGAGCTTATCGAGTTTGCTACTCATCTGGCACGAGTTGCTATCGAGCGTGACAAATCAGAGCATGCGTTGCGTCGCAGTGAAGCTTATCTGGCCGAAGCGCAGAGACTGAGTAAAACCGGCAGTTTTGCCTGGAGCCCCGCAACCGACACCACATATTATTCGGAAGAGTGCTATCGGGTGCTAGGTTTTGAACCGCAGGCAGGCCCACCGCCAGTTGAAACTCTTTGGCAGCGGGTTCATCCGGACGATCAAGCCCGTTGCAGGGAAGTAGTTGCGAAAGCCATCCGCGACAAGGTGGACTTTGAAGTGGACTACCGAGTCGTTCATCCGGACAAAAAGGTCAGAGATATTCATGGTGTATGTCATTTAGTCCTCGATGGATCTGGCGAAGTCGTCGAGCACATAGGGACCGTAATTGACATCACAGAGCGGAAGAGGGCGGAGGAGGAGTTAAGACGGGCGTTCGAGGACATCAAAGCGCTTCGGGATCAACTTCAGAGAGAGAATATCGTGCTGCGTGAAGAGCTTGGTAAGACGTCGATGTTTGAGGAAGTGATCGGCGCTTCGTCGGTCCTCCAAATGGTCTTGGCGCGCGCGGCGAAGGTCGCTCCAACGGATTCCACTGTGTTGATTATGGGCGAAACAGGAACCGGAAAGGAACTGATTGCACGCGCCATTCACAAGAGGTCGAAACGCTCCGAGCGTCCATTCGTCGGTGTGAGTTGTGCCGCGATTCCATCTTCACTCATAATGTCGGAATTATTCGGCCACGAAAAAGGAGCATTTACCGGAGCGATTCAGAGACGACCGGGTCGTTTTGAACTCGCCGAAGGTGGCACGCTTTTTCTCGATGAGGTCGCCGATCTGCCTTTGGAAACGCAAATCGCACTATTGCGTGTTTTACAGGAACGCGAGTTTGAGCGCGTCGGCGGAACTGAGGTTCTTCGCTGTGACGTGCGTGTGATTGCGGCCACGAATCGCGAGTTACAATCGATGATCGCCAGCGGGGCCTTTCGAAGCGATCTATATTATCGACTAAACGTGTTTCCCATTCACGTCCCGCCGTTGCGCGAACGCAGAGAGGATATTCCGCTTCTGGTAAATTATTTCGTTAATCGTTATGCGACCAGAGCCGGAAGAGAGATAACGCACGTCCAAAAAAAGGCTCTTGAAGCGCTGCAAGAATATTCGTGGCCCGGAAATGTTCGCGAACTGCAAAACGTGATCGAGCGCTCGCTGATCATTAGTGACGCTGCCGAGTTTTCGATTGACAAGAGTTGGCTAGCAAACGAGTCGCAATTGATTGCGAGTTCGCCGCCCGTCGATCGGACATCGACCGAACGGAGACGCATCGAGTCTGCGCTTACGCAAACCAAAGGGAAAGTGTCCGGAGATTCAGGGGCTGCGGCGAAACTCGGGATTCCAGCCTCCACTTTAGAGTCAAAAATCCGCGCTTTAAAGATCAACAAGTTTCAGTTCAAAGAGGCTTGATCTGACACTGCAGCCGTCGGGGCCGACGTTCGAGTGCATCGTGAATTCGCGAAGAATTCGCGAAGAATTCGCGAGTTTTTGCAGCATTCGCCCTGACAGAAAACACGCTCCCTCAATTTTCTTCCCTCGTAGATCGGGTACTCAGAACTCGCTGGCATTCGAGGTGCTAATATCGCCGTCAACGAAAGAAACGAAGCCATGAGTGCAACTGAAACTTCAAAAACAACACGTACAACCAGCGGCAAAGAGACAACTGGTCGCTTGTTTTTCCTTGAAGCAAGCGGCGGCCAGATTTATTCGGTCAACGCTGATGGGTCGGACCGAAAGGTCATTGTTACCGGGGGCCGAATTCCGGATGGGATCGTTGTCGATGTTGAGGCCGGACACATTTACTGGACCAACATGGGCATTCCAACCAAGAACGATGGTTCGATCGAGCGGGCCGATCTCGATGGTCAGAATCGCAAAACAATCGTTCGCGAAGGCGATACATTCACGCCCAAACAACTTCATTTCGAGAAAAAGAGCCGACAACTTTACTGGTGCGATCGCGAGGGAATGCGCGTCATGCGCGCAAACCTCGATGGATCAGAAATCGAAACGCTGGTCGACACAAGCAAGGGCGACGCGCGGCCGGGCACTGATCAAACGAAATGGTGCGTCGGGATAACCGTCGATCCGAACCGCGGAAAATTTTATTGGACGCAAAAAGGTCCGGACGATGCGGGCGAGGGGCGCATCTTCCGCGCGAACATCGACGTCCCTACCGTTGAGACGGCAGCCAACCGGACCGACATTGAACTTCTGTTCGATGGCTTGCCCGAGCCGATTGATCTGGAGCTGGATGTAAAGAATCGGCTCTTGTATTGGACCGATCGCGGTGACGCGCCGCGCGGAAACACCGTGAACCGTGCGCCAATGGACGCCGATTTCAGCAAACGTCCGGCGCCCGACATTATCCTGACGCATCTGATGGAAGGAATCGGGATCGCTCTCGACTTTAAAGGTGACCGCATGTTCCTCACTGATTTAGCCGGAACCATTTATTCGGCAAAACTCGACGGTTCGCAAAAGAAACCGCTGCTCGTCGCTCAGGGAAATTTAACCGGGATTGCTTACGCAGAAATCACCACAAAGGAGCGTTGATCATGTCATACAACAAACCAATACGTCGGATCGCAATTGTCGGCACCGGAGTCATCGGCGCTAGTTGGGCTGCTGAATATCTCGCGCGCGGATTCGATGTGATCGCCACTGATCCCGCACCGAACGCGGAAGCGAATCTGCGCAAATACATCGACGAAGCCTGGAAGGACCTGACGAAGATCGGTCTTTCCAAAGGCGCGTCGCGCGACCGACTAACTTTCACCACCAACATGAAAGAAGCGCTTTCGAAAGCGGACTTCGTTCAGGAAAACGGACCCGAGCGTCCCGATTTCAAGATGAAATTGTTCGCGGATATGGACGACGCCGCTCCAATTGACTCCATCATCGCGTCGAGTTCCTCGGGAATCACACCGAGTGTGATGCAGTCAAAATCCAAACACGCCGAGCGAATCCTCGTCGGACATCCGTTTAATCCTCCACACATCATTCCGTTAGTGGAAGTTGTCGGGGGAACGAAGACAGCACCTGAAGCGATTCAGCAAGCGATGGCCTTTTATGCGTCGATTGGGAAGAAACCCATCCATTTAAAGAAGGAGCTTCCTGGGCACGTTGGCAACCGTCTACAGGCGGCGCTCTACAAGGAAATCCTGTATCTGATCCAGCACGATGTGCTGAGCGTCGAGGACGCGGACGTTGCTGTTAGTTATGGCCCTGGACCGCGTTGGGGAGTGATGGGCCCGAGTTTGCAGTGGCATCTCGGCGGTGGCGCCGGCGGCATTAAACATTTCATGGATCATCTGATGGATCCATTGGCCGCGATGATGAAGACGCTCGGTATGCCAGACGTCACACCGGAGCTGAAGCAAACCATAGTCGACGGCGTTTTGCGCGAAGCCGGCAATCGATCGGTCGACGAGCTCGCGCAAGAAGAGAACGAATTACTGATCGGGCTGTTGCGCTCACGCGCTCAGACTGAAACCGGGGCAACCAAGCGAAAGACAAACAAATAGCCGCATAAAGGATCGACAAATGAACACGAAGACGCAACCAAGCTCCATCAGCGACGGATTAACCGAATCACTCAAATCGAAACTCAACGCTCCAGCGTCATCACCGGAATTCGATTTAAAGGCCGCGACTGACGACGTGCTAAAGGACGTCGGCCTAACGACTGCAGACTCTGGAGGCAAGCTCAGCTTCTACGGATCCGATCCGATTCTTCCGAGTTCTATTCGCTTCGGCACGGCGGCCGCGATCGGTTTGGCCGCACGAAGCGTTGCCCTCTCCGCGCTTTGGAAACAAACGACCGGTGAAGGGCAGGATATTTCGGTGGACGTGCGCAAGGCGCTGCGGCGGTTCGCCGGCTTCTTTGAAGGAAAATGGGAAACGATCAACGGCCGAGGGCCATCACCCGGTGGCTACGCCTTTAGTCCGGTCTTTAACGACATGGAACATCATTTTTTCCGGAAAACACGAGATGGACGACACGTCGTGGCCCTGAATTTTTATCCGGGCGTTCGCGCGCGCAGCCTAAATTTTCTCGGCGCCAGCGAAAGCAACGAGTCAATTTCCAATGCTGTTTCCAAATGGGACGCAGTCGAGTTAGAAAATGCCGCAGCCGAGGAAGGAATCGTCCTAGCGATGGTCCGGACAAATGAGGAATTTCGCCGTGAACCCCAATACATCGACGTCCTCTCGAAGATGCCGCTGATCAGCGTCGAAAAGATTGGCGAGAGCGATCCCGTTCCGCTCAACGCGAACGGTGACAATCTTCCGCTCGCGAGCATTCGCGCATTCGGAATGGGCCACGTCATCGCCGGAGCAGCACTCGGCCGCGATATGGCTTACTATGGCGCCGACGTAATCAATATATGGAGACCGCACGATTCCGAGGTCGAAGCGTTTGCATGGGACGTCCAGGTCGGGATGCGTTCGACGATACTCGACGATTCGAAGGAGGACCGGCAAAAGTTCAATCAGTTGCTCAAGAGTGCCGACGTATTCTTCGCCAACAAACGCCCTGGTTTCCTAAAGAAGCACGGTCTCGATGCCGAATCGCTTAGCGCGCAGAAGCCCGGTTTGATTCACGCGACGGTGGTTCTCCACGGCGAGAAGGGACCGTGGTCGAATCGACCTGGCTTCGACGAAATTGGCGCCGCAGTCTCAGGGCTCTTTGCGATCGAAGGTTCACCAAGTCAGCCGAAACAACCGCCGATTGTGCCGATCTGCGATAACGTCGTGGCTTGGCTAGGCACAACTGGGATTCTCGAGGCGTTGCGTCGCCGTGCAATCGAAGGCGGCAGTTATCGGGTTGTCGTTTCGCTGACACGGGTCGTCCTGTGGCAGCTCTCGTTAGGCATCTTCGATAAGAGTTACGCGAAGGTGACGGCCGACTCAACCGACGAGCACAAGTACATCGCTCCAGATCTATTCACCGCCGAAACTCCACTCGGAACCTATCAGGGAATGACCGACCAGATCGTGTTGTCGCGCACGCCGGGCGCGTTCCGCACTGTCATGGTTCCGCGTGGCTCAAGTAAACCCGAATGGCTTACGGTCTGAAGATGCCGCCTCTATAGAATATGAAGGCAGTTAGCGGGGTCATCGCGATTGTCCTGTTGGTTGCTTCGCCGCAAAATCTGTTTGGTGATGGGTTCCGTCTGCCTGACCAGGATGCCTTTGCCACCGCAAGAGGCGAAGCATTTGTAGCCACAGCCGACAACGCTTCTGCCATTTATTATAACCCCGCGGGAATCAGCCAACTCAAAGGATGGAACTTCCGCGCAGGCATCTATGGCATCTATCTTCCGATGACCTACGAGCAGCCAAATACTAACCGCAGCTTTGAAAACAACAAAACGCTGCAAGCGGCACCTCAGATGTTTGGCACCTATGGGCTAAAAGATTACCCAATTACTTTCGGCTTGGGCGTCTTTGCTCCTTACGGTCTCGGTCTGCACTGGGCGCAAGATACCGGCTTCCGCACACTCGGGATCGAGTCTTTGCTCACCAACATTTCGATCAATCCAGCGGTGGCGTGGCAGGTTTGGCCAAATTTTTCGATCGGAGCCGGTTTTACGATTAATTACGCGGCTGTTAATCTCCGTTCGGGACTCGTTTGGCCGAGTCAATCTCATGATCAGTTCCGATTCAAGGGCTATGATTGGGACGTGGCCTACAACTTCGGCGTACTCTGGCGGCCGCATAAAAAAATTTCTCTAGGCGTCGCTTTCCGCAGCGGCAACGACTACGACCTACAGGGCCATACTGAGTATTTCAACAAGGTCCCTTTTCCGCGCGGCGCGCCCGCCATCCCAAATTTTCCCAAGCAGCACGTCCCAGCGGAAGCTGACGTTTCGTTTCCGCTCAACGTTGTGGTCGGTCTTTCATTCCGTCCAACGCCGAAATGGAACCTTGAATTCGATGCAGACTACACCGACTGGACCACGCTCGACAATGTAACGATCAGGCAAGCACATGGATTCGGTTCCTTGTTGCCCAAAAACATTCCCGCCGTGCTCGATTGGGAAGGCGCCTGGTACTATAAATTCGGCGCGACACGGTACTTCGATAACGGATGGTCGGTCAGCGCGGGCTATATCTACAGTGAGAACGCAGTGCCTGCCGCCCATTACAGCCCGCTGGTCGGCGACGAGGCTCGACATTGGCTCAGCGCTGGCACTGAATACAAGTGCGGTCGCTACAGCTTCGGGATCGCCTATCAATTTGGAATTGCTCCTGACCACACGGTTTCAGGCAACGCGCCTTCGGCCATTGGGCAAACAGCCGACGGGCGTTACGAATATATCAGCCATGCCCTGCTCGTCACGACGGGAGTGCATTTGTAAGACGCCCCAATCATCAATATGCCTCAGCCAGAACCCAAACGATTCCAATCTACAAGTTCTGACGGCCTTTCCATTGCGTGTGTGAAATGGAGCGACCCTCACCGTGTTCGCGGCGTCGTTCAAATCGCCCATGGACTCGGTGAGCACATGGGCCGCTATTGCAGCATCGCCCTGACGTCAATCGCTCACGATTTGTATATCGTCGGCCGCCACGAAATGCTGCACGAAATAAATCGCCGTGATGTGATTACCAACCTGTTGGTCTGGATTTCCGGAATCTTAGAAAAGAGATCGTGATGCAGACTTCAAATGCTCTGGATCCGCAGTCGCCGCAGGCGCGCGTGATTTACGACTTGACGATCCAGTCGTGGATCATTTTTGCTCTGATTTTCGTCATCGTCACGGGCGCGATCATCTACGCGATTCTCCGCTTTCGCGCGCGTGTGGGTGAGCCCGATCCGCGGCAA
>JBKPGQ010000071.1:0-3617 GCA_046729455.1 Verrucomicrobiota bacterium | reverse complement strand
GACCAAATGACAACGAAGGCCTAACCAAGCGCTGGAGCGAACCGCTGACCGGCGTGAAAATTTACTTTCGATGACTTCAACACTGAAATCCAAAGCACCGCTCGGCCTCGTCATCGGTCGCTCAGCTTGTTCTCGTTAGATGACTGCGCTTGTCATCGTCGTTATTGCCGTCGCTGCTTTCGTCCTAACCGGCGCGTTCTACCATCTCGACCGCTTGATTCGCGCTGAGCACGATTTCCACCATGATGCTTGGATCGGCCGATGGACGGCCATTCTTCATTGGTAGCGCGAGAGCATCGGAATGCGCAGTCATTTTGCATGGATGCGCGTCTCTTGGGCGTGGCCGTTCCGGACACCAGTCTGGGTTCATTCGTCTACAGATCACCTGCGCCGCTTGCGATTACTGCGATTGTTCGTTCTTGCTTGGAACCTCCCTTTCATCATTCTTGCGTTCTGCATTGTTATCTTTCTGTGGTTATCACACTAAGCCATCTAACCAAGCGCTGGAGCGAACCGCTGACCGGCGCGAAGATTTACTTTCGATGACTTCAACACTGAACCCCGAAGCACAGCTCGCTCTCGTCAGCGGTCGCTCAGCTCCGTCTCGTTAGGCCACGAGACACGCTATGGCATCTGATGAACGAGAAATCCGCACGGTGCATTCAATCTGGATTGATGCCGTCAATGCCGGTGACCTGGCTCGTCTGCTCACCTTAGTCGCGGAGGATGTCGTTTTTCTCACCCCCGGCCAAGCGCCGTTCGGCCGGGAGGGATTTTCGTCCAATTTCAGGACCGCCCACCAACAGATGCGGATCTGTTGCACCAGCGAGTTGGAAGAGGTCATTGTTGTCGGCGAGGTCGCCTACACGCGAAGCCGGGACGCACTGTCAGTGACCCCACGCGCAGGCGGGAAGGCGGCACAGTTCGCCGGGCATCGCATGACGGTATATCGCAAGCAGCGCGACGGTCGCTGGCTTCTGTCCCGCGATGTCCACACTTTGTCCGCCGTGGAGAAGTGATGTCGAGTATTTTTTGAGTTACGATGACGACGTGGCCTAACAAATCGCTGCAGGCAACGCGGGATGGCCGTTCCAGTTCCGCTTCGCGGTTCACGCTGGTTGGTCCCGCGTGCCTGAGCTCTGGACGTTAGGCCGTCTTCAGGTTTCCCACGGTGTCAATTCTTCAAAGGCAATCAGTAATCCGTATTCCGCGGCAACTTGATGCCTTTCTGGTCGTCGGCGTCACTTTGCTCTGTACAGCGGCCCCGCTCGTTCCCACCAACGCAGCGATTGCCGCTGCGAGCGGAATTGTCTTGTTGGCTATGCTGGCTTGGTACAAGCGGTGTCCGGCAGCTGCGCCCTTTTCAATTTTCTGCGTGATCTGCCTTAGCCTGATCTTCTTCGGCGTGCGATATTTTCCCGTTATCCTGGCCCTTGGTCTGCTTGGTTACGCGGGGGTCGTTCGCGGTGTACCCTGGCTACGGGGAACAGCGACGTGGGCTCGGTGGGGATCTTTCGATGCGGGCGTCTGCTTGCTCTCTGTAGGCGCATGGCTCCTCGCAGCCGTCGCGCTTCTCAGCTGGTACCTTCTTCTGCATCCGAATATTGCGGATATCGTCAAAGCTTATGTGCCATCGCTGCCATTGGGACTGCTGATTACTGGCGGCCTGATTTTTGCCATGCTCAACGCAGCTGTCGAAGAAGCCGCGTATCGCGGTGTGTTCTTGCACGCGCTGGATAGGTCACTCGGACCGGGATTCGCAGCTCTTCTCTTGCAAGCTCTTGCTTTTGGGGCGGTCCATATAGGCGGGTTTCCGCGCGGTTGGCTCGGCGTTGGCCTCGCTTGTATCTTCGGGCTGTTCATGGGGGTCATTCGGCGACGCGGCGGCGGCATGTTCGCTCCCTGGATAGCACATGTTTTCACGGACGTCGTGATCGCGGGAATCGTGCTCCTCCTAGCGCGCCCTGAAAGGCCTAACCAGGCGATGCAGCGAACCGCGAGTCAACCTGCGATCCACCTTCTGCGCGTTTGCCATCCACCCTTTGACTGCGAGTCACGCTTTAACGGACTCGCGGCCGCTGATCTTGTGTCTCGTTAGGTCTTATGAATTTGCCATCTTGAGGTACGCCAGCAACAGTAATCATTGGTAAAATGGCGTTTGAATTTCCCACACGCGCCGACGCGAGCTTGCTGGTCGGTTTTGCTCTCCTGATCGCAGCGTGTTCACGGCCTGATTCCACGGCCGACTCGTCGGCGCTCAAGCCAATCGATCGGGCGGCACTGCAGTCCCTCGTGGACACGACCATCAAGGAGCTCCTCATCCCCGGCGCCGTGGTTGTCTTGCGCACACCTCAAGGTGACTTCACCGCCGCCAGCGGCACCACGCAACTGAACACCAAGAATCCGCCTCGCGCTGAGACCCAGTTCAGGATCGCCTCGAACACCAAGACCATGACGGCAGCAGTGATCATGCAGCTGGCTCAGGAGAGCAAGCTTGGGCTCAATGATCCGGTGTCCAATTACGTCTCGGGCGTGCCCAACGGCGACAACATCACCATCGCCCAGCTGCTGGAAATGCGCAGCGGTCTCTACAATTACACCAACGACCCCATAATCTCGGCGACCATAGACACAGACCCAACCAAGGTTTGGACCCCGGCCGAGTTACTAGCAATTGCATTCGCGCACCCACCCAATTTCCCGCCGGGTGCAAAGTTCGAATACGTCAACACCAACTATGCGCTTCTCGGTCTCGTCGCTGAAAAGGTCGACGGCAAGCCGCTGGCGCAGGCGATGCAGGACCGATTGTTCGGCCCACTGGGATTGCAACACACTCTGCTACCCGCCAGCACCGTGAACACCATCCACGAACCGTTCTCGCACGGCTATCTGTACGGCAGCTCCTCGATCGCGTTGGTGGGCGAACCGCCTTGCTCGCCCGAGGTTCAGGCTGCGGCACGAGCTGGCACCCTCTTGCCGAAGGACTACACGGAAGTGAACCATTCCTTTGCCGCGGCCGCCGGGGGTGTCATTTCCACATCCGACGATCTCGCCACTTGGATCAAGGCATTGGTTGCGGGCCGCGTGCTCGACCCCGTTTACCAACGCCGCTGGCTCGACAGCCTCAAGCCTGAGGATCCGAGCAAGCCCGAGGGCCAAAAGTACGGGTACGGCATCGCCCAACTTAGCTGGGGACCGAACACGATTTATTTTCACGGCGGCGAGACCCCCGGCTACAACTCGAAAATCAGCTACGATCCGGCCAACGACATGACGCTCATCGTGTGGACCAATCTGACTGTATCACTCGACGACCAGCAGACCGCCAATACCCTCTGGGTGAAGGTGCTCGATCAGATCTACAAAGTGTCACCGCTATCGCCCTCTCCATCGCCGGTCAATTGAGCAAAACCGGTTGGAGTTGGGCTGTGTTGCAACGAGCGCGCCGCTCTAACCAGTCGATTAAGCCAACGGCTCCATTGCGGAATAAGTTGACTCATTCGCTCCCGCTCTCTCCGCCTTCGGCTTGCCCATCTATGTCGCACCGCTTCCCGCGGGCTCCATTCTCTTTCTCGTTAGATCGTGAGTGCGCTGTTCGCAAAACCTGCCATCGGCGA
>JBKPGQ010000070.1:0-2840 GCA_046729455.1 Verrucomicrobiota bacterium | reverse complement strand
TACGGCTTATGCGGCGTGTGCGCGCCCGCCGGGGAAGTCTTAGTTGAAGCTGCCGGCGGTGGAGGAGGTGGCGTTGCTCTCATGGATTGCAGCGTTTCCAAGCGTTTTTTGCGGCTGATCGCTTCCTGATTTTTCGGATCAAGTTTTAGCACTTTGTCGGTGTCAGCCATCGAATTTTTTATATCGCCCTTAACCTCGTAAATGTAGCTGCGGTAAGCGTAATACCGAACTTCGTTCGGCTTGATCTTGATCGCCTCGGTGTAATCAGCCAATGCTTTGTCATTATCATTCAGTTTCATTTCAACCGCTGCGCGCTGTTCGTAAATTCGTGCATCGTCCGGCTTGAGCTTAATCGCTTCGCTGTAGTCGTTCATGGCATCCTGAAATTGCTGGTTACTCGCCGCAGCGTATCCGCGTTGCTGATAAACGGCCGCCAGTTCATCTGCGTATTTGTGGTCGAGAGCGGTCGCTTTTTTAAGCAGTTCGACGGCTTTGTCGAAGTCCTGATTTTTGGACGCTTCTGCGCCGTCTCGGGCAAGCTTGTTTGCTTCTTTGGCATCTTTGGTGGCTTCCGCTCCGGACAACTGTGCAGCACAAAGCGCCACGGCCGCGATGAAAGTAAAAACATGTTTTTTTTTCATAATTTCTTTTGAACGTTGATGTTCTTAAACAATTCGAAGTTCAGACCGCGAACAGTTGGCCGCAAGCGTAACTGTTTCAAGTTTGTTCTGGAGATGGCGCCTGCTCGACATCGATCTTTGGTTCGGGTTCGGAGGCCGCGGTTGCGCCGGGTCCAGGTTCATCCACGCGCGTAATTCGTACGGCGCGACCATTGCTTTCGTCGATTTCGATTAACGCTCCATGCAGACGCACTTCGCCGCCCGCGACCGGAAACAATGCCGGTAGGTTCGAGATGAACCGGTTCATGATCGGATCAATGGCGCGCCCCAGAATGGAATTTACCGGACCGCACATTCCGGCGTCGCAGAGGAACGCCGTGCCACCCGGAAAAATTTGCTCGTCCGCGGTCTGAACATGGGTGTGAGTTCCGATGACGGCAGAAACTTTTCCATCCAGGAACCGGCCCAGAGCGATTTTCTCACTGGTCGTCTCTCCGTGTACGTCCACGATGATATTCGTAGTCTCGTCGCGCATCTTCGCCACTGCTGCCTCGACCGAGCGAAACGGATTCTCCAAAATCGGTTGCATAAACGTGCGCGCTTGCACGTTGATAACGCCAATTTTTCCCTTGGCTGTATCCAGGACGATTGATCCGCTTCCGGGCGCGCCATCAGGATAATTCACTGGCCGCAACAGGCGCGGCTCGGTGTTGATGAACGCAAGAATTTCCTTCTGGTCCCATATATGGTCGCCTGTCGTGATGACTGAAGCGCCGGCGCGCAAGAGATCAATCGTGATTTTTCCCGTTATGCCGCGACCGCCGGCCGCATTCTCGCCGTTAACGATGATGAAGTCCAGGGCGTGCTTCTCCTTTAGTTCCGGCAGCCTGGCGATCACGGCCGAGCGCCCCGGCTCACCAACGATATCGCCCAGGATAAGAACCGTTAGCATTCTGCGATACTAGACACGCTAAAGCGCATTGTCATCCCGAGCCGCGGAGACGGCGAGGGGACCTCACAAAGGCTGAAGGGTCACACATTTTAGCTTGTGTAATCAATCAGCCTGTGTGAGGTCCTTCGCTTCGCTCAGGATGACAGCAGGGAAGGTCCGACCATCAATGTACTATTGTTCGCGATCATGAAGCGTACGGCCCTGCTGACGTTTTGCTTTTTGAGTCTGGCGCTTACTAATCGCGCGGCGGACAACATCGGTGTCCTTGGGAGCAAGCCGAAATGGAGCGTCCTCGAACACTATCAGGAAACAATCACGCGCGATGAGTTTACCCAACTAATTCAGAATGTTTACTGCACACACGGATTTGCTCCGGATCTGATTGAAGTAAACACTGACACAGCGCGGATTTTGACCAACCGCGAGTCGCAAAGTTTTTTCACTTTACGGTTCGCAGAGAGTGACGCAGCTCGCAATCCAGTGCCCCGTCTTTGGCATCCCGCCAAATCCTTGCTGTCTGCGAAGGCAGACAAACCGCTCTCGGGCTTGCGCATTGCGCTCGACCCGGGTCATCTCGGCGGCGAATGGGCAAAGATGGAAGAGCGCTGGTTTCAAGTCGGCAGCACCCAACCGGTTCAGGAAGGCGATCTGACTTTGAAAGTCGCGCGGTTGCTCGCCCCGCGATTGCGCGAATTAGGCGCGAAAGTTTTTTTTGTCCGAAATAGCAACGAACCGGTGACAGCAAAACGGCCCGATGATTTTCGGGACCTTGCCAGGAAAATTCTGATTAAAAACGGCGTGCTACAGCCCCGCGCCGATGTCCTTGATCCAAACGATCCGGAAAAGGAGCAAACGATTCGCTGGCAGAGCGAAATCTTATTTTACCGTTACAGCGAGATTCGCCGTCGGGCGGCGCTGGTAAACTTCAAATTACATCCCGACCTCGTCCTTTGTTTGCATTTTAATGCCGAAGGCTGGGGCGACCCGAATAATCCAACGCTGACCGACATCAACCATCTTCATCTTCTTGTGAACGGTTCCTATTTGCAGCAGGAGCTTGAATTCGATGACGAACGTTTCGAAATGATTCGGCGACTTCTCAGCCGCGCTTACGATGAGGAATTGCGTGTCGCCGATACCATCGCCGCTGCAATGGTTCGCGAAACTCAACTACCGCCATACGAATATCCTACCACGAACAGCACAACGAAAGTTGGCACGGGCGGTTATGTTTATGCGCGCAATTTGCTAGCCACGCGGCTGTATCG
>JBKPGQ010000069.1:0-2797 GCA_046729455.1 Verrucomicrobiota bacterium | reverse complement strand
CGTTAACAAACTGGTGCAGGCGCTTGAAGACGCGCTCAGCTCGTGGCGGTTGCGATCGCGTTTTCGTATTCCTTCGAATGAATCTGCCTTAATCGCCGAGATCCATCGTGTCGGCCACGTGCTGGAGCTACGCTATGAAGGGAGCGACGCCGTGATCGTTGCCCACGTTCCACCCGAGCTTGCGCAAAAGCTAGAACGCTGCGCAGAGAGGTAGGGGACGGCGGAGGGTACCTGTTTAACGCCGAAGGCGCTATGTCACCTTTAGCCCGGGGCATCGCCCCGGGAATTTGATTCCCCACGAATCGAGCGCTGGAGGCGCGATTCATTGGGCGTTTGTAATCCACTAAAGGAAAGGTGAATCGCGCTTTCAGCGCTGACCTTCGGCTTCTAGAGAGCCTGGGGCGTTGCCCCAGGCTCGGAATTGAATCCAGCGCCTTTGGCGCTAAACCCACAGCGGCGCAGCGCGCCATCCTTACAATCCGATCTTATTGTGTAGCGAGATAGCGGACTGAAGACTCTACGCTTCGTGCGATTTGTGACCAACCCTCACGATTGTTTGGAGTCGTTGCGAAATCCAGAGGCCGACCGATCGCTAATTTGATTGCCACAGGTCGCGGAAAATTTCGGTGTGGCGGTAGAGCCTCAAAAGTTCCGAGTAGCCCGCAAGGCACGACCGGTACGTCTGTTTCTGCGACCAGCATCCCTAGTCCGTGCTTGAAAGGCATCATGGAACCATCGCGACTACGTCCGCCTTCCGGGAAGATGACGAAGATGGCTTTTTCTTCCTGTAATTTCCGGCGCAACTCCGCAAGCGCGTGCGGACCGCAATTCTTTCTCCACATCGGCAATGCGTTGAGCATGATTGCTGAAAATGTGCTGGTCACTTTCGTTTGGAAGAAGACGTCTCCCGCGGCAATCGGAAATGCACGTTCGCGATGGCGGGCAGTGAGCGCTGCTCCAAGAGCGAGTGCGTCGAGATGACTGCAATGATTCGCGGCGAGCACAAATGGGCCGTGCGGCGGCAGCTTCTCCCGGCCGATGATGGTGAGGCGATGTGCGATCGCGAAATAACTTCGGATCAGCGAAAAACAAGCGTGATGCGCGAGGCTCTCGAGAAGTCCGCTTTCGCGTCGTACGCTACGAAAGCGCTCGCCTGGTGTCAGACCGGTATCGCGAGCAGGCTGCAGGTTCCACGGTTCCATCACACCGTAAAAATTTGCTGGGGTTGGCCGACAGCGAAGCCGACAAAGTAATTGACGTAGTGAAACACGGCGGGCGCAACAAGGATCAGGCTATCGAACCGATCGAGAATGCCGCCGTGCCCGGGAATGAGTTTTGCCGTGTCCTTCAGGCCGAGATCACGTTTGATGGATGACAGCATCAGATCGCCGAATTGGCCCACGATGCTGACGATGATGCCCAAGCCCACCAAGCGAACCGGCGTATCGAGTGCCGTACCGGACCAGATATAATGCGCGCCGACCGCAACAAGTGGTGTAGTTAGCGCGATTGCTCCGAGCGCGCCTCCCACTGTTTTGTTTGGACTGGTGTTGGGCACAAATTTTCGATAACCGAACAAGTGCCCACAGATGTAGGCAAAGATGTCATTGAGCTCCACGGCGAAGATGATCAGCAAAAGGATCGGGCGGTAGTTCCAATCGTTCGCCATGTTGCCAAGGTTGCCGAGTGCGCTTCCGAAAAGAGCGAACCCGAGGACACCCAGGCCAACGCGCTGGATGTAACCCTTGGGTTGATCGGGGATCAATCCACCGATGGCGATCAACGCGACCGTCAACGGAAACAAGGCAACAAAGAGTCGATACCAATTATCCAGGATCGAGAACGTGAGTAAGAGAATGCCGATAACCACAATGAGACTGATGGTTCGTTCCCGAAACAAGCCGGTGATGCGGGCGTATTCGCGATAACAAAGAAAACTAAGCGTGGCCACGGCAAGGATTGTCCAAAAGGCGCCTGCCAGAATTGGGATCAGGATGAACAGCGCCAGCCAAACCCAGGACCTATAACGATCCCAGAGCTCTTTTTTCTTATCGCTGGAACTGTTGGCTGCCCGCGTCACGATAAAAATCAGTATCGGTGCTAACAGGAACAGAGTGAGAGCAGTCAGCGTCAGAACAACAGTCACGCGGTCGTCAAAAGCGTGACGAAATCCAAAGAGTCGTTCGCGTGTAATTTGGCTCATTTCAGTGCGTGTGCGATTCGTGTTACGCGGCGTATAACCGTGATAACACAGCCTAGGACGATCACCGCAAGCCCAAGAGTCATCAGACCGACCTGCAAATCATTAAAGGCAATCGTCTGCCAGGAACGCGGCGTAATCGCTGCGTAAACACAGACGAGCGTGATGACAAGCATGCGATGTTGTTTCGCCATTGGTCCACAGAACTCGTTAGGCGCCCCGGCAATTTTTCCTGCTGCACGAACGTAAGCGGTGAAGATGGCTAGAATGGTTGCGATGTAACCGAGCGTAACGTTTCCGCCCCATGCAAAGCCGGCTCCAATGAAAACGGCCGCGTCGGAAATGCGGTCGGGAACCTCATTGTAGAGTTCACCGGTTTTCGACGTGCGACCGGAAGCGATGGCTACCATTCCATCGAGCATGTTTGCAGTCAGACGTAATTGCGCGCCTAGCGCGGCGATCAGCCACAGGATTCGGTAATCGGCGATTGAAGTCACACCGAGGGCAATGCCCCCAACAATGCACGCGCACATGCCTGCAATCGAAATTGCATTCGGCGAAACATTTCGTGAAGCGAGCCAAGCCGTCGCGTTCTGC
>JBKPGQ010000068.1:0-1351 GCA_046729455.1 Verrucomicrobiota bacterium | reverse complement strand
GTTTTTCACCTCCACCCGGCGGGACCAAAATTGGTTGCTGCATCGTCTTCTGTTGCGTTTTATCAACCGTGAGCGTTTCCATACAGGTAATTTCCTTTCGATTGTTGGTTGTTGAACTTTTTAGTTGTTTGATCGCAGCATCAGCGTGAACGCTCGCCTTGCAAAATATCTTAAGTTGTATTTTTGCGCCGCCCCATCCAATCAATCTGCTTCGCAGTTGCGATAGATAATTGAGCCTTGAGGAGGCAACAGTGGCGACGAAGCGGCAACGCAAAACGACTCCCCGAGTGCAATCTATTGTCGATCCGGCAATGGAAAGGCCTCTCCTGAATCTGCACGCGGCGATCGATGTCGATTCATTTTGGAAAGCAGTTCAAAACGTAATCCAAGCGGCCCTCCCGAGCTGTTTCATTGGCCTCACGTTACAGCACAGTCCTTTTTTGCCGCGAATCACCAAATCGACGGAGAAACTTGCGGCTAGCTTTTTCCCGATCATGGCGGTCAAGAAATATTTCAGCACTCATCCGCACCGGAACATCGTATTCATTAACGATTTTTTTTCCGATGAGCGTCATTTTAGAAGGTCTTCATTTTACCGTGGTTGTATCGTGCCGCTAAACGGCCGATGTGCCATTGGCTTATTCTTCTGGGATATCAGGCGCCTCCTCGCCTCAATTATTGTCGTGCGCAACCTGCAACAAGGCGAGCTGTCACCCGGTGAAGTAAGAGTGATTGGCCATCTCCATTCTCAATTTCAAACGGCACTTCACCGGCTGCATTCCCGCTCGCGCGAACGGGCCGTACGAGTAGCCCTTGAACAATTCATGCGCCGACTCCCGTTACCAACAGTTCTGTTGCGATGGAATTTGAGATTGGCTTATCGAAATCAAGCCGGAGCCGAGTCTTGTGCAGTATGGCAACGGGGGCCGTTGGGGGCACGGTTTATCAAATTAAAGGCGCCAATTCCGCCTGAGATCCTCAATCAATGTCGCGTTCTCAAAAAGCGATGGGAACAGCTGAGTCCACTCAGTCTCGCGTCAGCCAATCTCGTGGACGAGACAGTACGGCATCCGACGCGGTGCGATCTTCGCGCGACGATTAGTTTGAAACAGATTAGTTCGGCCGCCTTTGCGCGTCCGCATTTTCTGATCGAGTTCGAGGATTTACGTGGGAGCAGCGGAACGGGATATCAAGCTTCCTTGTCGCACCTGGTTCGGCTCACAATTCGAGAACAGAATTTGGCACGTTTAGTGTGCGATGGGCGCAGCAATCAGGAGATTGCCGACGAAAGCGGCTTGAGTCTCGAAACGGTGAAAAAACATCTTCATTCCATCTTCTGCAAGCTGCAGGT
>JBKPGQ010000067.1:0-5915 GCA_046729455.1 Verrucomicrobiota bacterium | reverse complement strand
TCATTCGATCTGGCGAACGGTATTCAACAAAAACTGATGACGATTCCTCACTCTAAAAATGGCGGAGTGCACACGGCTAATTTTCGCGTGCTCCGCCTCGCGACCTGTCCAGCAGTCCTTGTGGAATGTGGGTACTTGAGTAATCGAAATGACGGGAGTCAGGCGCGTGATTGGGAATACCGCGAACTACTCGCGGACCGAATTGCGGAAGCAATTGTCGAGCAACGCTTCGGCTCTGGCGTTTACCGCGGTTCAACTCAGGTGGCAGCGCAATCGCAAACACAGCCAGAACCTCCCAGTGGCGGCACGGGCCTGGCACCGTCCACCGGGCATCGCTAAAATTCTTTCCCGCGCTCTTCGCGCCCGACTGCTGCGAGCAAGATCAACGCTAGAAAAATCACCAGCGTAAAAAGCGCGAGCGCCTTTGCGTAATCTGGATGCCCGTTTGCATCGCGGAAATGGTTTGCCAGCCGCGCTTCAACAACAGCGGTGTTGGCGGCAAATAAGTTTCCAAGTTGATAGGCAACCCCGGGGAAGGTCCCGCGTAATGCGCCGGGCGACAGTTCATTTAAATGCACAGGTACGATTCCCCACGCGCCTTGCACCATGAATTGCATGGCAAACCCCCCGATGACAAGAAGGGCGAAGCCCGGCGGAAAAACCCAGAGGGGAACAAGGATTATTCCGAACCCGGCAGTCAGAATAATCGAGCGACGACGTCCCCATTTTTGCGACAGATGACCAACCACTGTTCCGCCGCAGATTGCACCAACAGCGTAGATAATCCCAGTCGCGGCCTTCTGCGTCACGCCATAGTGACGTTGTTCACCGAGGAAAGTTTGATACATGTCCTGGGTCCCATGAGACATGGCGTTAAACGCCGTCATCAACAAAATGACGTAAAGAAAAAGAATCCAATGGCGTCTTAGTACAACCAGCAGATCGCCCCAAAAATTACTCGTCTCGTGCTGCCGACGGAGCCAAACCGGCGATTCGGGCACCCGCGCCCGGATGTAGAGCACAAGAAACGCGGGCAGCGCTCCTGCTACAAACAGCCCGCGCCACCCGAACAATGGAAACACGATCCAATACACAACGGCGGCCAGCAGATAACCAAACGCGTACCCTTGTTGTAGAATTCCCGAGAACAATCCGCGCGCCGCAGTAGGTAAGGTTTCCATTGCCAGTGACGCGCCGAGTCCCCATTCTCCGCCCATGCCGATTCCGTAAAGCGCCCGGAAAATCAGCAGCCAGGTGTAATTCGGAGAAAACGCGGTGAGCAATTCCATGAGAGAATAAAAGATAATGTCGATCATCAGCGGCATGCGCCGCCCGAACCGGTCCCCGAGCAGTCCAAAAATAAACGCGCCTACGGGACGCATAGCCAGCGTAAGCGTGATCGCGTAGCTTAGGTCGGCGATGGTCGTGCCAAAGTTGCCTGCCATCGGCACGATTACGAAGGTCAGCAGGAAAAAATCGAACGCATCCAGCGCCCAACCCAGAAAACAAGCAAGGAATGTATTGCGCTGATTGCGGTCGAGCGACCTGAAGAGCTGTACCGCTTCCATGGCCTTTGATCTACTTACCGATTCTAAACTTGAAAAGCGCGTTGTTGCAGTCGTGTTTCTGCCTGCCACGGCGTCTGCCCACAAAGATCCTCGCAGTAGCTTTCGGGAAGGCCGGGATTCATTCGTCATTCGGACTTCGTCATTGTTCCGTCGGAAGTCTCAACCAATCTCGATCCATCCGATTATGACTACGAGTACGAGCAGGAGACCAAACACATCTACGCATCATGATGCGTCAATTTGTTCCTTGATTCACCGGGGAAACGCTCTTTAGTTCCGGGACAATCATGGCAACAAACGGTCTCCATCCTTTGGAAACGCTCCTGCGCGAACGAATCGCCTTTCTCGATGGCGCCATGGGCACGATGATCCAGCGCTACAAGCTCTCTGAAGCGGAGTACCGAGGAAAGCGGTTTCGCGATTGGAAAGGTAAAGACCTCAAGGGCAGCCTGGAACTGCTTAATTTAACACAGCCCCAAGTGGTCGAGGAAATTCACGCGGCCTATCTCGATGCGGGCGCAGATGTTATCGAAACGAACACGTTCAGCGGAACAACCATCGGCCTGCACGATTTCCTGTTTCAAGGCGAGCCCACACGTGGTCGCAAAGATCAGGAATTCTTTCAGCGCGTGATAGACGATGTCGAGCTTCGCGCGCTAGTTCATGAGCTTAATTTTGAGGCGGCCAGGATCGCGCGCCACGCCGCAGATCGTGTCGCGAATCAAACGGGACAGCGAAGATTTGTTGGCGGATCGATGGGGCCTCTTCCGGTCGCAGGTTCGATTTCACCTGACGTAAACGATCCGGCATTTCGCGCCGTCTCGTTCGATCAACTTCGACAGACTTACTTGGATGAAGCGAAGGCGCTGCTCGAAGGCGGTGTCGATCTACTCATTGTCGAAACGATTTTCGACACACTCAACGGAAAAGCTGCGCTGTTTGCTATCACTGATGCATTCGAAAAAACCGGACGCAACGTGCCGTTGGTGATCTCGGGCACTGTGATCGACAAATCCGGGCGAAACTTGAGCGGGCAAACAGTTGAAGCATCGCTAATATCTCTCGCGCATGCTCAACCGCTGGTCCTTGGTTTGAATTGTTCGCTCGGTCCGGAAGAGATGGAACCGTTTGTGGAAGAGCTGGCTCGCGTTTCGCCGTACTACATGAGTGCATATCCGAACGCGGGTCTGCCGGATCCGCTCTCGCCGACCGGCTTTCCGGAGACAGCCGAAACTTTTGCACCCAAGGTTGCAAAGTGGGCAGAAAACGGCTGGCTCAATATGGTCGGCGGTTGCTGCGGCACGACGCCGGATCATATCCGTGCGCTAACGAAACTGGCGCGTGAGTTTTCGCCCCGTGCGGTGGAAAGGACAATCAGCTACGCATGACGCTGCGACTTTCCGGGCTGGAACCGTTGAACGTTACGCCGGAATTCGGCTTCGTTGTCGTCGGCGAGCGTACCAACATCACAGGATCGCCAAAATTCTCTAAACTGATTCTTGCGGGCGATTTTGACGGGGCTCTGGCCGTAGCGCGTCAGCAGGTGCAGGGCGGCGCGAACCTTCTCGATGTGAACATGGACGAAGGGATGATCGACTCGGAGGCGGCCATGGTCCGCTTTCTGAACCTGATCGGCAGCGAACCGGAGATCGCGCGGATTCCAATTGTGATCGACAGCTCAAAGTGGAGCGTCATCGAAGCAGGGCTCAAATGCTTGCAGGGAAAAGCAGTTGTAAATTCCATCAGCCTGAAAAACGGCGAAGAAGACTTTCTCCGGCAAGCCCGGTTAATCAGGCGATATGGCGCCGCCACCATCGTGATGGCGTTCGATGAACAAGGTCAGGCCGATAATTTTCAGCGAAAAATCGAGATTTGCGCGCGCGCCTATGATCTTCTGACCAAGCGCGCGAATTTGCCGGCAAACGATATTATCTTCGATCCAAACATTCTGACCGTCGCCACCGGCCTTGAAGAACACCGCAACTACGCAGTCGATTTCATGGAAGCGACGCGATGGATCAAAAAGAATCTTCCGGGCGCGCGTGTCAGCGGCGGGGTGAGCAACATTTCATTCTCATTTCGCGGAAATAACACGGTGCGCGAAGCAATGCACGCCGCGTTTCTGTTTCACGCTATCCGCGCAGGCCTTGACATGGGAATCGTTAACGCAGGGCAGCTCGCAGTTTATGAAGAAATCGAGCCCGAACTGCGAGAGCGCGTCGAAGACGTGTTGTTGAACCGGCGAGGCGATGCAACGGAACGCCTAGTCGATTTCGCGGAAAACGTAAAAGCAAAAGATAAGACTCCAGTCGCTGATAAAGCGTGGCGAAAAGAGCCTGTCGAAGAGCGTCTAAAACACGCGTTAGTCAAAGGCATCGTCGATTACATCGACACCGATACGGAGGAAGCGCGTCAAAAATGCAAACGACCACTCGATGTGATTGAGGGCCCGCTGATGGCCGGGATGAGCGTTGTTGGAGACTTATTCGGCTCCGGCAAGATGTTTCTGCCACAGGTCGTGAAGAGTGCACGGGTGATGAAGAAAGCTGTCGCCTATCTGATGCCATTCATGGAAGCAGAGAAATCCGCCGGCGCGAAACCGCAGGGACGCATCGTGATGGCGACGGTGAAAGGCGATGTGCACGACATAGGCAAAAACATCGTCGGTGTAGTGCTGCAATGTAACAACTACGAGGTCTTAGATCTCGGTGTAATGGTACCGGCGGCCAGGATCCTGGAAACAGCGCGAGAAAAACAAGCGGACGTGATTGGCCTGAGCGGTCTGATTACGCCATCACTGGACGAGATGGTTCATGTCGCGCAGGAAATGGAGCGTGAAGGATTTCGGTTGCCGCTCTTGATTGGCGGGGCAACCACGAGCCGGGCGCACACTGCGGTGAAGATCGCGCCGCATTATCAGGCCAGCATTGTGCACGTTCTGGACGCCTCGCGCGCGGTGGGCGTTGTCAATTCGCTGCTGAACGAAGACCTCAAGTCCGAATTTGATGAGAAAACGCGCCAAGACTATGAACGCTTGCGCCGGGAGCATTCAGCAAGAACACAGCGAAAGAATTTGCTGACGCTCGAGCAAGCACGCGCAAACCAGACACGTATTGATTGGAGCGACTATGCTCCGCCGAAACCGGAATTTTTAGGGGTGCGGGTGCTCCAAACTGTCATTCCGAGCCCTTCGATTTCGCTCAGGCCAGGCTCCGTCGAGGAATCCCGTGGAACGAGCTTTAAGGTAACGCAACGGGATCCTTCGATTCCGCTTCGCTCCGCTGAGGACGACCGCGTACGCTGCTTTTCATTGCGGACGCTGGTGGAGTACATCGATTGGTCGCCATTTTTTCACGCCTGGGAATTACGCGGGCGGTACCCCGCGATTCTCGAGGATCCAAAGATTGGCAAACAAGCGCGCGAACTTTTCGATGATGCGCAGCAACTTCTTGATCGGATCGTCGCAAAAAATCTCCTTATCGCGCGCGGTGTCCACGCTTTTTGGCAAGCAAACTCAGTTGGCGACGATGTGGATCTTTATGCTGACGACGATCGCACGAAGAAGCTCGCGACCTTCTATTTCCTGCGCCAGCAAATAAAGAAGCCCGCGGGCCAATTCAACCACTGCCTGGCCGATTACATTGCGCCAGTTTCAGATCCGCAATCCGCAATCCGCAATCCGCAATTGGCCGACTATCTTGGCGGATTTGCGGTTTCGATTCATGGTGCAGACGAACTCGCTGAGGAATTCAAGCGGCAGCATGACGACTACAGCGCCATCATGACGAAGGCGCTGGCAGATCGGTTGGCTGAAGCATTTGCCGAGTACCTGCACAAACAAACGCGAATCGCGTGGGGATTCGGGCGCGATGAACGGTTGTCTCAGGCCGATCTAATCCGTGAAAAATATCGTGGTATTCGGCCGGCTGCCGGTTATCCCGCATGTCCCGATCACGCAGAGAAGCGAACACTGTTCGATTTGCTGGATGCCGAGAACAACGCCGGCGTCATACTAACGGAATCATTTGCAATGCACCCTGGTGCGAGCGTGAGCGGACTGTACTTTTCGCATCCGGCGGCAAAATATTTCGGGGTAGGACAGATTGCGCACGATCAAGTCGTGGATTACGCGAACCGGCGCGGCCAATCGGTACCCGCAGTCGAAAAGCGATTGGCCCCTAACTTGGATTACAATGTCTGATACGGTGAAGCGTCGGGGATGCGTAACCTGCCGAATCGTGATAATAGTTTCGCTCGCTTCGGGGCGTAGCTTAGCTTGGTAGAGCGCGTGGTTTGGGACCACGAGGTCGGAGGTTCAAATCCTCTCGCCCCGACATGAACCATCGT
>JBKPGQ010000066.1:0-3070 GCA_046729455.1 Verrucomicrobiota bacterium | reverse complement strand
GATAATCATCGTTCCGCGCATGATCAGTGCCCCGATTATTCCCCAGACCAAGACGCGATGTTGTGCCTTTGGCGGAACACGGAAATGCGCAAAAATGAGCACGAAAACAAAAATGTTATCCATGCTCAGCGAATATTCGATGAGGTAAGCGGTGAAAAAATCCAGGCCGTGATGCGGTCCTTTGAGGCGCCACACCAGAGCGTTAAATCCAAGTGACACGATTACCCAAAGCACGCTGCGCCGCGCCGCCGCAGTCATGCTTAATTCCCGATCGCGTCGGTGAAACGTGAAGAGGTCGATCCCAATCGCAATGAACACGCCCATGTGAAAGGCGATCCAAAACCAGATACTCGTCGTCACGGCGGGGAGACTTTCATGCAGCGGGGGCACACGGCAAACGTAAATTGCGCGCCCGACCCATGCGACTTATAGGTCACACAGGACTCACTCGCCTCATCGATGGATACCGAATTAGAAAAACTGGTCGAAGCCGCCAAACTCACTCCCCGCGCCGCGCAGCAACTCGAAAAACTAAAGCCGGGCACATTTTGTTTGCACAAGAGCTGGGGATTCGGTCGCGTGAGCGGATGGAATCTGCTGCTCAACCAGATCGTAATTGATTTTGCAGGCAAAAAGTCGCACCCGATGCAGGCCGAGTACGCCGCCGAGAATGTCACGCCGCTGGCGCCAGAGCACTTCCTCGCACGCAAAGCGACCGACCTAGCGTCGATCAAAAATTTAGCAAGAGAAGATCCGCCTGCCCTGGTGCGAAGTATTCTTGAAAGCTTGGACGGTAAAGCCACGGCGCAGCAGATGAGTGAATGGCTGCTAGGCGATGTTTTCACCGAGACGGAATGGAAACGCTGGTGGGAATCAACGAAGAAAGCGCTCAAGGCAAGCGGCGTTTTTTCTGTCCCTGCGAAAAAGAACGATCCGATTCAAATACGCGGCGAAGGTGTGTCGCAGGCTGACGAACTGCTCGACGCTTTCAGTAAGGCACGACAACCAAAGGAGCAAATTGCAGCGCTCGAGCAGATCATCAGATCGCACCAGCAATTCAACGAAGGCCAACTTCAGCCGATCATCGCTACGATCGAGAACATGACGGTGCGCAACCAGAAAATGCACCCCGAGTTTGCGTTTGAACTCGTCATCGCGCGCGACGATTTGCTCGCGTGCAACCCATCACTGCATTCGACCCATGTCGGGTTGACCCTTTCGAAACTGATTCTCGAGGAAGAGAAGCGCCTCATATTGATCCTGCCGAAATTGCCGGCGGCAAAAGAGAAAAAAATTCTGCAAGCGTTGCCCTCCGCGCTCGGTCCTGCATGGACAGATCGCGCTTTATGTTTGATGCAGGAGAGCCACGGCCGCATGGTCGCTCAAATCCCCCGCATCTTGAGCGAAACTGGGAAGCACGAAGAGCTTCGGATGACGCTGGAGCGAAGCATTCGGGAACACTCGGCCACCAGCGAGATGCTTGCCTGGCTTTGTGGCGAACGAGAAAGCTGGAGCGAACTAGTCACCCCTGAATTGCTTGGCGCTATTTTAGCGGCGCTGGAACGCGAGCAACACAGTGCTCCTGGCCGTGTCAGCAAGTTGCACCGTGCCCTGATGGACGATCGACAATTGCTTGGGGACATCTTCAAGAAATGCGATGTCGGCATTGCGCGTGATGCGATGCGGCGGCTGCAACTTAGCCCTCTGTTCGACGAGTTGACGAAACGCTCGCTTCTTGCCCGGATCGTCAAAGTTTATCCAGAGCTGGAAAGCATGATCACCGGCGCGCAAACGCAGGAGAAAGCCGCGCCCCTAATTGTTTCCTGGAGCAGCCTCGAAAAACGCAGGGCCGAATACGAAGAGCTCGTCAGGACGAAAATTCCAGAGAACAGCAAAGAAATCGCGCTTGCCAGGTCGTACGGCGACCTGAGCGAGAATTTTGAATTTAAGGCCGCCAAGCAGATGCAGAGCGTTCTGATGCGACGCAAAGCCGAGCTTGAGCAGATGCTGCACAACGCGCGTGCCACCTCATTTGAGAATGTTGATACATCGCGTGTCTCCATCGGCACAGTTGTCACGATGCGCAATGCGGAGACGAACAAGGAAGAGACCTACACCATTCTCGGCGCGTGGGACGGTGATCCCGATCGTCACATCATTTCGTATCAAACCGCGATGGGCCAGGCGCTGCTCGGTCATGAAGTCGGTGACAATGTCTCTCTCAACTCAGAGCACGGTGTCGATCAGTTTACGATTGTTTCGATCCAGCCCGCGCCGCGGGATCAGACTGAGCCCGCGCCAGCTCTTCCCGCAAATTCTGCTGTAGCTGTAGGAGAAACCTGACGCATGTCTTTAGCGCCAAAGGCGCGTGCTCACTAAAGCCTGGGGCAACGCCCCAGGGAAAAATCAGTTTCCAAAAACAAGCGCTGAAAGCGCGGATCGATTGCGCCGCTCGCCTCAAACCCAGACATAACGTTCATTGAAATGAACCCCGATAAGCCAGAAGTGAACCGCGCTTTCAGCGCTGGCGTTTCGGGTTCCACGAGCCGTGCGGCGTTACTCCAGGCTCGCGGTGAATCCTGCCCCCTTGGCGCTACATTTCGTGTTACTGACCGCTATCAGCCAATTTCGTTACAGACTTACTTAACCCAACCTGCGCGCTGACCTTTTGGATTTGTGCCGTCTGCTCATTCAAGCGTGCTATGACCGTTTGCATCTGGGTCTGCTGCTGCGCAATAGTCGCTTCCTGTTTTTCCATCTTGGACTTTAGCGCCGTAATCGCCTTGTGCTCCTTGAGAAACTCGTTGAGTAACATCGCGTTCACCTGGTCGTAGCGCACGCTGTAGGGCTTGCCTTCTTTGTCGTGCACCACCAGATCGGGATTCACGTTTTCGACATCTTCGGCCACGAGACCGAATTGCGTTGCCCCTGTCGAATCAAATTCCTTTTTGTAACGGAACGTTACCGGTTGAAGTGCCAGGATCGCTTCGCTGGCTCTATCCATCGGTCTGATGTCGTCCTTAAACCGCCGGGACGAAACATTGGTCCCGAGCTTGCCGTCTGAAGTGAC
>JBKPGQ010000065.1:0-2451 GCA_046729455.1 Verrucomicrobiota bacterium | reverse complement strand
TGGTTGCCTGTAGCCTATCACGGACGCGCCAGCTCGGTTGTAATCAGCGGCACCGATGTGCGTCGACCGCAAGGACAGGTCAAACCACCCGATGCCTCGGCACCAACTTTCGGTCCGACAAAAAGCCTCGATTACGAACTTGAAATGGCGTTCTTGATCGGTCCGGGAAATTCGTTAGGCGAACCGGTGCCGATTGATCGCGCGGTCGATCATATCTTCGGCTTGCTTTTAATGAACGATTGGAGCGCGCGCGATATTCAGGCGTGGGAGTACCAGCCGCTCGGCCCGTTCTTGGCGAAGAATTTTTGCACCAGCATCTCACCATGGGTGGTGACACTGGAGGCACTCGAACCTTTCCGAAGACCGCTTCCGACGCAGGATCCCAAGCCGATGCCATACTTGCGAGCAAAAGATGATTTCACGTTCGACATTCAACTCGAAGCGAGCTTGCAAACTTCATCGATGAATGCTGCGCACGTCATCACGCGCACCAATTTTAAAAATCTCTACTGGAGCATTACCCAGCAACTCGCCCATCACACGATTAACGGCTGTAATCTGCAGCCCGGCGATCTGCTAGCCAGCGGAACAATCAGCGGATCAACTGAAGAATCGCGCGGCTGCATGTTGGAGCTGACCTGGCGCGGCGCGAATCCCCTAAAGCTTCCGAATGGCGAAACGCGCAAATGGCTCGAAGACAGAGATACCCTTGCAATTAGTGGCTGGTGCCAGGGTGATGGTTACCGCCTCGGCTTCGGCGAAGTGAACGGGCGCATTATTGGAAGTGACAAGTGAATCGTGACAAGATCGACCTCAAGCCGACTGTTGTGTTTGCACGATGGGTTTCTTGGATTGGCCATCCGTTGGTTTTCATCACTCTTTCGGTGGGGATTATCATTGCGTTGCGCCTTGCGAATCGCGCCGGTCTGGCACTTTCGCTGACTCTGTTGATGACGGTGATCCTGCCGATGGCACTCTTACTTTTTCGCGGGTTCCAATCAGGCCGATGGAGCGATCCAGATGTTTCCATTCGCGCTGAACGCGTCCGGTTTTATCCATGGGCGATTTCAATTTCGGCAGTGGCCGTGATTGTACTTTTGCTGCTGCCCGCGCCGGCTTTCGCATGGCGCGGCGCCACGATGACATTGCTTTTGCTGATTTTGGCTGCGTTAATCAATTTTCGGATCAAGCTGTCGTTGCACGCGCTTTTTGCTTTTTACAGCGCCATCATTTTGCTTGTCGTCAATCCGCTCGTGGGCGCAGTAGCCTTCGCGCTGGCTCTCCTCGTTTTCTGGTCGCGCCTTTATCTAAGGCGGCATGATCTTCTGGAAACGCTCGTTGGCACTTTTCTCGGCTTGCTGGGCGGACTGGTCACCACTTGGTAGCTTCCCGCGAAGCGCTTAGTCCGGCGCGAGCCTTAATGTTAGTGTGAAAGCAAACTTGTTTCTATCCTTCTTTGTCTCGACACCGCTCATTGCCTTTTGCCGCGCGCTCAGATGTTCTACTTCGACGAAACGGCGCTCGCGCAGTCTTTAGAACGCGCCGCACACGGTGTTGAAGTTCGAGCTTTCGGACGGCTCGATCGCGAATTCCTCGTGGTAGCCACAGGATCCATTCGAACGTGCCGTACCATGGCGCTAATCGGTTGTAGCGCCGCCTGACAAGTTCGGGTGGGTACGGAAGTGACGCGTTGCGACCGGTCTCAATGCTTTCTGCGCTCACGGTGCGCGACGCCCACGCGCAATGCTCGCTGGTCCGCGGTTCTCGCAACTATTCCCGAGCCGACCTGCGTGGGGCTCAATATCCTCGCACGACGTAATGGCCACGGATCCAGACTTGCTGACCATGCCGCCATGCCCAGTGACCGGGTTTCCAGACGTAATACGTGCGTCCGTACCAGTAACCGGGACCGCGATAATAAGGTCGATCGCCAACGGCGACCACGACTGAGCCTCCTCCGTAATATGGCCCGGGGCCGTAGTAAGGTCCGTACCCAGGGTAGGCAGTATAATACCCTTCACACCCAACTGCACCGAGCAGCACCGAAACCAGAAGAACCAACGGAATCAATCGTCGCGATCCGGTTTCTTTCTCATTGGTATTGGCTTCTCCGCGATCAAAAATAGTAACCTTCATATAAGCATATTCGGTTTCGACAGAATTTTACGCGCCTGCCCGAGGTTTATACCACGCCTTGATCGAGCATCGCATCAGCCACCTTAACGAATCCGGCGATGTTTGCGCCAACCACCAGGTTGCCCGGATGCCCATACTCTTCGGCAGTTTCCCACGCGTTTTTGAAAATGGTGGACATGATGTGGCGCAAACGGGAGTCCACTTCTTCGCGCGGCCACGGTAAACGCATCGAGTTTTGGCTCATCTCCAGACCGGAAGTCGCTACGCCACCCGCATTCGCCGCTTTGCCAGGGCCGAAGAGAATTTTCTTTTCCA
>JBKPGQ010000064.1:0-7314 GCA_046729455.1 Verrucomicrobiota bacterium | reverse complement strand
GCGAACATTGAGTAGCGGTGAGGAAGTTTTCTCTCACTAAGACCGCGGCTTCAGTCCACCAATTATTCGTGGTTAAGAGGACTATAGCGACAGCAAAAACTGGGCAATGTCGAGCGCGGCTCGCGGGCGGCTGAGCTTGCTAATATTCGCGGACCATTCGCGCCATTGTTTTGCGTCGTCCGCAAACGCGCGCTGCACCTGTACGACGACTTCCCGTGGTGAATTTGCGATCACGCCCGAATTCGTTTCGACGATCAAGCGGGCATTGCCTTCCTCCTGCCCGGCGACGACGTAATTGATGATCATCGGACAGGCAGCAGCGATAGTTTCCTGTACCGTTGCGCCTCCGGCTTTTCCGATGAGCAAATGGCTCTCGTGAAGCATGCGCGGAAGATCGTCAGTCCAGCCAATGACTTTTGCCCTGTCTCCGACCGCGGCTTCGATCTCCGGCATGAGCCTGTCGGCACGGCCGATGGTCACGGTGAGATCGACACCCAAGTCGGCGAGTCGCTGTGCCAATTCCGGTGCGCCGCGGGTGGCCGCATGGATCATATACAAAACACGACGCTCAGAATTGATTGGCGGCAGCACGCAATTCGACCTCGCGGAGTCGGCAAATTTTGGAGTTACAGGGAAGCCAAACACCTTGATTTTTTCCGCGGCGACTCCGGCTGCTCGCAAGACGGCGGCACTCTGATCGTTTGCGACAAGAAAATAATCAGCGGCGCACCGATACCAGACTGCGTTGATCGTAATCGAATCGGTGATCACAACGACGATCTTGCACGGCCGAGAGCATCCGGCGTTTCGTCTCTGAATTTGCCTGAGCACATTCGGATAAGCGGGGAACGTGCAAGTCATCACGTCCGGCTGAAAACGCTCAAGTAATGCGGCGAAATGATCCTCCAGCCGCGAGAAGCGCGCGAATTCTGCATCGAAATCTTTCTTGCGTTCGAGCCAACGATAAACGGCACCCCATGCGCCCGGCGCAAAATTAACCAGCGCCAGATAGCTTTTTCGCACCAGCTCATTAACGGGACCGTAGGCTTCGGCAAACAAATCGCGCAATTCTACGTCCGTCCCTTCCGGGGCAACGCGAGCAAGACCATCGCGAATTCCGCGCGCGGCGCTGTTGTGACCTTCCCCGAAACTCGCCGTGAGGATCAATATTCGTTTTTTCACGCAGCATCAGGGTCGCGCTTGCGAGCCATTTTGTAATGTCATTCTGAGCGAAGCGAAGAATCTCGGATCATTTCTTCTGTTTCCCATGGGCGATCATAAATCTTTGGCTGCTGCTCCCAGTCGTCGCTCCAATCGAGCCATCGCGGGTTCGTTTGCTCGATAAGGGCGCCTTTCCGGCTGCGTCGCCAGCCCTTCAACTTCTTCTCGCATGCAATCGCGTCGGTCACGTTGCGAAAGTGCTCAAACCATACGAGCCGGTTCAATCGATAACGTTTCGTGAAGCCCTCTGTCTCTGCGCCTCGATGTTGGCTCAGCCTGCGCGTGAGGTTATTTGTGATGCCAACGTACAACGTGGTGCAATGCTTATTGGTGAGAATGTACACCCAGTAGTCGTGGCTGCGCATGCAGTGGAAATAATCAGAGATGTTTCGCTCCGCTCAACATGACAAGTGGAGCGAGTTTAATGGATATTTACATCGGGCAAAGTAAACTCTCTGCGGAGATGAAATATCTCGGATTTTTCTGGCGCGTTTTACGGCAGCTGGTATGGGAAACGGCAACCGATACTACGACCGGGCTGGCCGCGCAGATGGCGTACCTGCTCCTCTTTGCGCTGGCCCCCGGCTCGCTGTTTCTCTGGCACCTGCTGGGTTTGTTCGGCACTGATCCGACAAAGTTGCATCGGATGTTTCTTCTCTTGAAAAGCTTCATGCCGCCCGACCCGAAAGTGCAGGACATTCTGGATTCTGCGATGGCGAATGTGGTGGTGACAGGCTCAAGCGGCCTGCTCGCGAACGCGGGCATCATTCTGGGAATTTATTGCGGGACTGTCTTCATTGCGACGACCTCACGCGCTCTCAGCCATACGTACGGAATACGGGAAGATCGCCATTGGTGGTCGAAGTATATTATCTCCTTTTTCATGCTGTTCTGGTTCGGGATCATCATCGTGTTCTGCTTCAACGCAATCGTCTTTGGCGAACGACTAGCCGGTCTTGCTGAAGTCAATTTTCAGCTGGCATTTCCACTGCAAGCATGGATCACCACGCTTAATTTGCCTTTTACCTTTGTGGCGCTGGTCATTCTCGCGCTCGCGCTTTATCTCCTGACGCCGGAAAATTATTTGACCGTCCGCCAGGCTTTGCCGGGCGCGATCTTCTTTTCAGTTGGTTGGATCATCGCGACGAAGCTTTTTCAGCTCTATGTGGCGCGATATGATCGCTACAATCCAACGTATCTCGCGCTGGCGTCCATCGTGGTGTTGCTGACGTGGATGTATCTGACTTGTCTCTTGCTATTGCTGGGCGGTAAGTTAAACGCCATTCTGCGGCGCGAAGGCGAAAGAATGCGCGTCGCTGCGCCTGCGGTGCCCGCTGCTGCCAGTTAAAGAGTTAAAAGGTTGCGAGGTTAGAAAACAAAGAGACCGATCGACTTTTCTAATTTTTGTAGCTCTTTTCTAACTTTTTTAACGATTCCGTTGATCGCGTCCCGCGCTCTGTTACGCTCCGTCGCAGTGGTGCGCTTTCGCATTTGGCTCACAACTGCGCTCATCTCTGGCGCAATCGTTGGAAGTCTCGTCCGTGCGCAGGTCGGGGACGAAGAAAAGAGTCGGCGCGATGAATCCGAGCGAATCGAGACGCATCCCACGTCGTCTCCAAAACCAAAAAAATCTCCCAGCCCGATAGCATCGAGGGACAAATCGGGAAAAAAACACCTGGCTTCTGCAAGCTCGGAAAAAGCTCCAACCGCAATTCCCCACGCAAGATTGGCAGACGAAGAGTCGCAAAAGAAGGCAGACCCTTCTCCCAAAGAAAAAAAATCGCCGACGCCAATCCCAAAAGCAAAAGCAGCAAAAGAAGAGTCGACCAGCGACGAAAGCGAATCGCAAGACGCACAAGAATCCCCGCGTGCTCGTAAAGGAAAGCTGGCAAAAAAACCTGACGACGAAGCAGAGGCGACGCCAAGGCCGACGCCGCGTGAAACGCCCGAGCCCAGCGCTTCCCCAAAATCAAAACGGCACCACACGCCCACGCCCAAACCGAAATCCGCGAAGAAGAAATCCAAGGAGGTTTCGCGCAAAACAAAAAACGCGGGGAAATCCAAATCGGCGCGAAAAGAAGAGGAAACACCAAAGCCGGAAAAAACGCCGCCCGCCCCTGCGGAAGAGCGCGCTACGGTGTCAGAACGGCCGAGTCCGGTGCCCAAGACTATCGGGGCTGCGGCGCCGACGCCAGCGGCGTCGCCCGAACAAAAAGTTCCGCGTGCTCCAAGCGGCGAGCGCGCTCAGGTTGTGATCGAAAAGTCAGGTCTCGAAGAGGACCAGGGTCTCGAGCCTCCGCCGTCGCCTCCGCCGAGACGAGGTTTCTGGCCCTGGTCTCGCAGTTCGGGCAATTACCGTTATCTGACGAGATCCGTTATCGAAGCAATCCGACGCGCGCCGGTGAAACGACGTCGCTGGCAATTCATTGTGGTGCACAATAGCGGCACGCGGCAGGGGAACGCGCGCGTGTTTGATTATTATCACCGGCGCGTGCGCCGGATGCAGAATGGTCTTGCCTATCATTTCGTGATTGGGAACGGAACATCCACGGGAAACGGCCAGGTCGAAGTGGGCGATCGCTGGCGCCGCCAGATCAATGGCGGACACGTGCACAGCGATTATCTGAACAACATTTCGCTCGGCATTTGTCTGGTCGGCGATTTCAATCGTGGCCAGCCAACCCGCGCGCAGCTGGACTCGTGTGAGGAACTCGTCCGCTATCTGCGAGACCGTTGCGGTAAGACCGACAGAGGCGCCATTCCTGTGCGGCCACACCGTGAAATGAATCCGCCGCGTTGGCCAACCGATTGCCCCGGAGACGATTTTCCTTACTCGTGGTTTCGCAGATTTTGACGAAAGTCACTTCCGATCAGCCACGATCAAATTCGCTTCCTTGTAGTTCCAGCGATAACCGAATCCGAAGTCGAGCGGCGGCGGATTGCTTTGCCGAAAAAGTTCCTGGAGCCTGGGCTGATAATGTTGTTTGAAAAGATCGATGGGGCCGAGGTAGACGCCAAAAAAACGCAGGTTCCACTTGTTTGGATCGAAATAAGCCAGGGGAATTCCGGAGTCGTCCTGCACGATCCGGGTACTATGGTCGAGAATGAAATTGCGAATGGTTGCGAACCCCTGCTCGAACATCAGATACGACGAAGATTTTAGAAAACTCGAGCCAATCCCAAGTCTTTGACAAAATTTCAAGAAACCGGGCGTCGACTTGATGCCGCCATCAGAAATATCGGTGGTGAAATAATACAGGGTTTGTGAATTGCCCGACTGATTGTCGGTATAACGGATTCGCACTCCGGGAATGCTGCCGCCTTTCTTTCCCGGCGCGAGCTCTTCAAATGCGCCGTTGCTGTTGAGCGAGCCAAACGTCACGTTCGTGATCGATTTATCGGCACGCACAATGAAAACATAGAGAATCGGCAATACGCCGTTCAGGTTCTGTTGTTGCAGATCGACTTTCATGTCTTTCGTGATGAAGTACGTCGTGTTCAGCGAGGATTTCATTGCGTTTTCCAGATTTCCCAGTGCGCCAGCGAGATTCGGAATGCGCAACGGATCGGGCGGTGGCCCCATCGATTCCTTCCCACAAAGCACGTACACCGAGGCGTTGGGGAAAAATTGATCGACGTACAAAAAGTCCGGACCACTGAACATGTAAAATGCGACCGGAGTGGGTTGAGTTAACTCAGGAAGATACGTGGCTTCCCACGCATGCAGCTTTTGGAGCTGACGTTGGTAGAGCTTGGTGAACTCGCTCTCAAAAAAAGCGGAATGCGCTTGCCATGCCGGATCGCGTGTGAGCGGTCCGAGCGGAGAATTCTCCGGAATGGGCATTCCAGCAAGAAAGCGCGCGATATCATTAGGTCCGGCAGCTGCTGGAGCGACAGGAATGGCTCGTGGCGCGACCTGAGGAATCTCCTGTGCCGAAACGCTGAGCGCCGTCGCGAGCACGATGGCTACCAACCGATGCCTTTTCATGATGCGCGATAGGAGCGTTTACCTGCGCAGAAGTAGAGCAGCAGGCCGATAAGCGCGGTCGCAAGTCCCGCCAGCGATTCGATGGTCTTCGAGCGCAACAGATAAAACATCATCCAAAGTGTGATGACAGCGAAGATAATTGGAGGCATTGGATAAGCCCACACTCGATAAGGCCGGGCGATTTCTGGACGCGTAGCGCGCAACACCATCACACCCAGCACGGTAAACAGTGAACAAAGCAACAAACTAAATTGGGTGTATTGCACCACGCTTTCAAAGCTGCGTGTGAGCAGAAGTACATTCACGATGAGCACCTGCAGCAGGATGGCGTTTGTGGGAATGCCGTGAGGATTCTTGCGTCCAAGCAGTCGCAACAACCAATGATCTTCGCCCATCGACATGCTGACGCGCGGCCCGATCCATGTCATCGAGCTAATTGCGGAAACCAAGCCGAGGCAAATGATCGCGCCGGCAACTCGTCCGCCGTTTGCCCCAAAGATATGTTTGCCTGCAATTAAGCCGACTTCGAGTTGGCCCCTCATTTCCTCCTGCGGGGTCGTGGCGAGAAAAATCGCGTTCAGGAACACATAAGCGGCAATCACAATGAGCGTTCCAGCGAGCAGCGAGCGCGGGACGTTCTTCTCCGGCTTCTTCACTTCGCCGATGATGTAGCTCGATGCGTTCCAGCCCGAATACGAATACATCACGTAGACAAGGGCGACCGCGAACGCACCGCCAAAGATCGAGATCGTATCGCTGGCCTGTGGCAAAAAAGTGATCTCTTGTTTTGGTTCAACGAGAAACCCCGCTGCAATGAGCGCACCAATTAAGAGCAGTTTCACGATCGTCCAAAGATTCTGAAACGCACTGCCAATCTGCAGATTCTGCAGATGAAAAAGCGTCACCACCCAAACAACGACAAACGACAGAACGACCGGCGAGCCGACGTCGAAGACTCCCACGAAATATTTCCCAAACGCCATCGCGGCCAGCGCGATGGGTGCAGCGAACCCAACGGTAGCGGAAACAAATCCCGCCATGAATCCGAGCGCGGGATGATAGATCTGCGATAAAAAATGGTATTCACCTCCTGAGCGCGGCAGCGCGGCGCTGAGCTCGCCATAACAAAGCGCGCCGCAAAGCGCGGTGATTCCGCCGATGATCCAAAGCATGAGCAGCGGAAATCCCGACTGAATATCCACCAGTTGAAAGCCAAGGCTGGTAAAGATGCCGGTGCCAATAATGTTGGCGATAACGATTGAGGACGCCGTGACGAATCCAATAGTCCGCCGCGGAGAACGCGACTTCGCGGAACGACGTTCAGCAACTGCAGTCATCTCTGGATCGACAATCCCGAAATTATCGGGACTCGCGAATTCTTTCGAAGTGATCTTAAAGTTCATAATTGGTCACGCGTCGGCGGGAAGGTTGCGCGAAGTGCCGGTCGGCGTCGGAAATTCGTAGTGGCTTAGAATGAAGGCAGAATCACATCTCCAGATTTTCCTGAGTTGTCAGAAGCCATTCCCGGCATCACTTTGGAAACTAGCATGAACGCGTCGCTCTCCATCGAAACGGCCACCCAACTCGCAGTGTTTCTTGCAAATCGTCCCGGGGCGCTTGGGCGCGTGTGTGAAGCGTTGGCAAAAGCAGAAATTAACATCCACGCGCTGGCTACGTCCGACACTGTCGATCACACAGTAGTGCGCATGGTGGTCAGCGATCCAACCAAGGCGCTCATGCTTCTGGGCGAGGCGGGCGTGCTCGCGATCGAGACCGAAGTGTTGATGATCGAAACCGCCAGTCAACCAGGCGTGTTGGCAAAAATCGCCGACCGTCTCGCAGAAGCCAAGGTCAATATCGAGTACGCATATCTCGCCGGCGGCCGAGGAGTAGAAAAAGGGTTAATCGTCCTTCGACCATCGGACGTCGAAAAAGCGAAGCGTGCCCTGCAGGACTTGTAATCCTTTACGGGCGAATCTCGATCGTCGTCCCATCCGGCGTCACGCGCCAGAGTTCCTCGATTTCTTCGTCGGTGAGTGCGATGCAGCCGGCAGTCCAATCTTTCCAACGATGAAAGGCGCCAATCCAGCCGCGTCCGTTTTGAA
>JBKPGQ010000063.1:0-2050 GCA_046729455.1 Verrucomicrobiota bacterium | reverse complement strand
CAAAGCAGGAACATTCCAATAATTGCTGTTATTTTTATTTTCATAGTTCGTTTCAATAGCAGAGCGTGCCCGCAAACTGACAAAACAGTCAGTGTCGTCGCCGTTAAGGATTCGTTGACTAAAACATTAGTTGAAAGCGTCCGATGACTTCGTCGAACTGATCCTCGCCGAACCCAGGATTGGCTTGGCGGAAATCTGACCAAGTATGAAGGTAGTTGACCATTAGCTTTAGATCGTCGCCGTGGATGTAATAGTTGAGTCCACCGAGGATCGAATAAAGCCCATCGTTCCCCTTTTGTCCGGGATTTAAGTACTGCCATTGAACAACGGCCTGCAGCTTCTTCGGAACGAGGAAATAAGCGCCCGTTACATAGAATCCGTTCGTCGTAAAGTTGGAAAACTCCGGCGGCTCTCCGTTTACGGTACGACCCTCGACGTGTTCCTGGAGGTATTCACCGATTAAGTCAAAGCGGCCCACCTCGAACCAGGCGTCCACGCTCCATGCCGTTCTTTCGTCCGCGCTGGGGAGGACAAAAGGCGAGAGAGAACCGTCGTCGTTTACCAGCAAGTTGCTCGATTGCGAGATATTTACCCCCGCTTCATCGCGGCTGTTAAGCACGTCGCCGCCAAACTTGAGAAAGGAGGGCTGACTAGCGATTTTGCCCTCGAACGGTTGCAACTCCAGGCGGCCGACAAACATAAAGTTGTTGTTGTCGTTGACGGTAATGTTGCGGCCGTTGCCGTTGAAAATGCCGGCATAATACGTCAGCAGATCCTTCTGCTCAGGCCAAAAGCTGGTGAATGGTTTTCCCCAAACTTCGGCACCGATTTGCCGATCCGGCGTAATTGCGCCGGTTGGCAACGTGCGTTCGATTGTGAGCAGGGTAGTATCAGGCGTCAGCTGCTCTAGGCCAAATGGCGCTTTATATTGACCAACCTTGACTTGGAGCGCTGGCAATTGGTGCCAGTTGACCCAAATGTCTGTTGCGGAAAAAGCGGTTCGGTTGCCCGAAGTGCCATCGCTCTGGCCAAAATCGCCTTCCATTTTAAAATCAAACTGTTCCGCAAAGTCGCCAGTGAGATTGATTCGCGCCCGGCGCAGGCGAAACCGATCTTTTATCGCAGTCTGGCCAAATCGGCCTTCGAACGCAGAGACGTCACCGTCTTCAAAATTCACCTGAACGAACCCTCCGAGCATCAGCTTCAACTCCGGTCCCCGCTGCTGGAGGTAGATCGGTGTTTTCGCTTTCTCTTCGGCCACCGCCTTTTCCACATACGTTTTTCCGTCGTAGCTGATTTTGGTTTTCATTTTGCCCTCAGGAACAGACGCAGTCTCCTTCCTCTTTAACTCGGCGACCTCCTTTTTGAGCTCGGCAACCGTGCGCTCGAGTTCCTCGATCCGCTTGGCATCGGAAGCAGTTTCCGCAGCCAGCGGTTGGATGGTCGTTACCAGCAGTACCGAAACGACAAGGCTGGTTTGCCATAAAAAACATCTTGTGATCGACATAGTTTATCTCCTATTTAGCCGCAGTTTTCGGGCGGCCATTCTGTGACGGGCTCCCGCGAGACCCTGAAAGTTTCTTCAATGCCTCCACTCTGCTTTTGCCAGGAATCGGCGGCTCGCCCTCTCTGGACAAGATCGATGCGAGCGGGATCGATCGGTGAAGGAAAGGCGGCGCAACTTTATCGCGACGATATTTGCGAAGCGTGATCTCGACGATGTCCGCAAGAGTGAAGCGATCGAGCACTGCAGTGATCGCGTTTCGAACGTCGAACATCAACATCCGTAAGCCGCAGTGAATTTCGTCCGGACAAGAGCAGCGCGCGTAAGATGTTTGACTAACGCATCGAATTGGGGCGAGTGGGCCATCAATCAAGCGAACGATGGCGCCGAACGTTATCCCGCTCGTCGGACGTGCAAGCGAGTAACCGCCGAACTTCCCGCGCCTGCTTTTCACATAGCCTGCGGCTTTGAGTTGCGTGAAAATCTGCTCAAGGAATTTGATCGGTAGTTTTTCTTTTGACGCCAGTTCACTGACCTGGAGCATCG
>JBKPGQ010000062.1:0-7813 GCA_046729455.1 Verrucomicrobiota bacterium | reverse complement strand
CTCGCATGGCATGTCATCCGTCGCCCACAGTGCGGCTTCTAGCAAATGCGCGGCACGTCACCCGCGCGCCGCAGTTCAGTTCCTTCGAGGCCAAGAAAGTATCTTCGGATCCCGTAGCCATCCAGACAGCGCAGCGGTTTTACGCGTCGTGAGGTATAGATATCTAGGGTTGAGCTAAAACACGCCGAGCACTTTGAGGACGATGACGATAACCACAATGACTCCGATGATGTAGAAGATGTTTCTGCTCACGGATCGTGGATAACACATCGCCATTTCGGGCGGCAAGCAATATAATCGTCGCGTGTGATTTCCATGGTCCACGCCCAGCGGTGCCTCGGATTATCCGGAATGATCTGTGGGAGAGAATCAGAGATCTGGTGGGACAAAGAACCACGTTTCCGCACTTTTCGTTGCCTCGCAGGCGAGACTAGCGCAGTCAAAATCAGCGCTTCGGCTTTCAGATTGAAATCAACGAAAGCAAAACGCCTGGCGACGAGCATTGTTTCGATCCGCCAGGCGCTGAATTGCTAGCTTGGCTCTAAAATTAACCAAGCAAACTTGCCATCTTAATCGCGGACGTCGGTCACGATAACTTTATCAACGACCATGTTGTCGCCGTCTTTGATGTAGTGAACGCGAACCTTCGAATCTTTTCTGATTTTCGAGAAAATGAGAGCAGACCCTGCGAACGGCGACAATAAGGTTTCGCTATTTTGCGGGCATTTTCAGTCCCGAAAGGAAGAGGCTGACCGGCGACCGGTTTGGCGAAGGGTAGGCCATGCGCAATGCCGGTTTCGACCTGCGTCTCGAAGTAGTCCCAGTATTATCAGGGCGTGACAAATACAAAATCTTGCAAGCGGCAAATGACCGACGAATACTGAAAAGGAGTCACCTATGCGAGCATGTGTAGTTCACAGTCAAGATGTCGATTCGGTTGACGCGGTCGCGGAACTGATTGCTGGCGCGAAGGTCGCGCTGGGAGCGTCCTTGCCCCGCGTGGCAATGCTGTTTGCCGGGATCGATCACGACTTTGCGATTGTGCTGGAGCAGATCAACGCCCAGTGGCCGGGGATCGCGCTCATCGGTTGCACGACCGACGGTGAGATGTCATCGCACATCCTCTTTGCGGAAGATTCGCTCGCCCTGGTCTTGCTTTCGGGCGATGACTTTCACGCGGTGTCGGGTGTGGCGAAGTCGGTCTCGACCAATGTGGCGGGGTCTATTCGCGCTAGTGTTAACGATGCGGTCCAGCGTCTGGCCGGAACAGGCGGTGGAGATCCTCCAGGCGATGGCGGAGCGCCGCGCCTTTGCATCACCATGCCGGACGGCCTGACTGTGAGCGGGTCCGCTGCCCTCAATGCGTTGCGGGCGGCGTTTGGCGATGCGGTCCCGATCTTCGGCGGCACCGCCGGCGACCAGTGGCGATTCAAGGGCACCAGGCAGTTCCACGGCACGGAAGTGCTCCATGATTCCGTGCCGTTCCTCCTCTTCGGGGAGGGTGTGGTCTTTTCCTGTGGTGTGGATACAGGATGGCGCCCGATCGGGCGCGAGGGACGGGTCACTGATGTCGATGGCCACGTGGTGCGGGCGATCGATGGTCGGCCCGCGACCGAGTTCTACCGGGAGTTCCTCGGCAACGCCGACATCACGCACCTAACGGAGTATCCACTGGCGGTAGCGGCCGATGATGGTCGAGGTGCGAGCTCATATTACCTGCGTGCTCCAGGCCGCACCGATGAGGCCGGCGGCTGTATCCACTTCCTCGGCGATGTGCCGGACGGCGCCCGCGTCCACATCACCACAACCAATCGCGACCAGATCCTGGCCGCGACACGCAGCTCCTTTCAGCACGCCCTGGATGACTTTCCCAAGGACTCCGGGGGCGGCGACAAGCCGGCCCTCGCCCTGTGCATCTCCTGCGCCGGGCGCAAGCAGATCCTGGGTTCGCGCACTCAAGAGGAGGTGCGGATCGTTAAGGAACTGCTGGGCGATGTGCCCGCGGCCGGGTTCTACGGATATGGTGAAATCGCTCGACTGGAGGAGGATGGCATCTCGCACTACCACAACGAGACGTTCACGACGCTACTGTTGGGCGGCCGAGTCGGGAGTGCGTGATGGAGACCGACGACGTCGGTAAGCTCCAGAAGGAAATTCGCTCCCTCAAAAAGCAGGTGGAGCGGCTGGAGGCAAGCCGCGCAACGTTTGAGCTGATGGTCGACCGCAACGACAACCTGCTCAGCCGCCAGCTCGAGCAGACGCAGCATCAGGCCGAAGAGCTCAACCGCATCAACCTTCTCGCCGACAGCGCCCTCGACCTCACCAAGGCCGGATATTGGCACGTGCCGCTGGACGGCTCCGGCTGGTATAACTCCTCCGAGCGCGCGGTCCGGATCTACGGAGACCCGCCGAGCCCGGAGCACCGTTACCACCTGGACTTTTGGGCGGCGAATGTCCGCGCAGGCGACGAAGCGGCCGCCAAGGTCGCGGCGGAGAACTTCGCCGCCGCCGTCGCCGGCACGATCCCGGTGTATGACGTGACCTACGCCTACAAGCGGCCAATCGATGGGAGAATTGTCTGGATCCATTCCCTGGGGCATGTGGTGAAGGATGCCAACGGAAAACCGACCGACATATACGGCGTGACTCAGGATATTACCGAGTTCAAACGGCTTGAGACTGAACTCCGTCTGGCCATGCAAAAAGCCGAGGACGCCACGAAGGCCAAGAGCGCGTTCCTGGCCAACATGAGCCACGAGATTCGGACGCCCATGAACGCCATTATCGGTCTCTCGCACCTCGCCCTCAAGACGCCCCTTAATCCCAAGCAGCGGGACTACGTGAGCAAGGTCCACAACGCGGGCACGTCGCTCCTCAGCATCATCAATGACATCCTCGATTTCTCAAAGATTGAGGCCGATAAGCTCGACATCGAGACCACCGATTTCCAGCTCGACGAGGTGATCAGCACGGTCGCCACGCTCACTGCCCAGAAGGCGAACGAAAAGGGGCTCGAGTTCCTGATCCATGTCGCTCCCGCGATTCCTGAGCAACTGCGAGGTGACCCGCTTCGCCTCGGTCAGATCCTGACCAACTTCGTCAACAACGCCATCAAGTTCACGGAGCGCGGCGAGATCAGCTTGAACATTGATCTGCTCGAACGCACCGGCGAGAAAGTGCAACTTAAGTTCTCCGTGCGCGACACCGGCATCGGCATGACGCGCGAGCAGGCGGCGAAACTGTTCCAGCCTTTTTCCCAGGCGGACATGTCCACGACGCGCAAACATGGGGGTACCGGCCTTGGGCTCTCAATCTCGCGTAAGCTCGCCGAGTTGATGGGCGGGCGCGTCTGGCTGGAAAGCGAACCGGGCGTCGGCAGCACGTTTAATTTCACGATCTGGCTAGAGGTAGGCTCGACCACCGGGTGGGGAAAAATCATTCCTGAGGAGCTGTCCCGTCTTCGCGTCCTGATTGTGGACGACAACGCGGTCGCGCGAGAAATCCTGCAAGAGCCTTTGAGCGCCGTTGCGAGCCGTGTGGACACTGTTGCATCGGGTAAGGAAGCGCTCGCTGCCATCAAAGAGAACGATCCCGCCGAGCCCTACGACATTGTGTTCATGGATTGGCGGATGCCCGGTATGGACGGTTTGGAAACCAGTCGCCACATTAAGAGCAACGAGACGTTGCAACATCAGCCCGCGATCGTGCTCGTCACCGCGTTTGGACGCGAGGAAGTGCGGGAGGAGGCGGAGCGATTGCAACTCGACGGCTTCCTTGTCAAGCCCGTCACCAAGTCCACGATCATGGACACGCTCGTCAACGTGTTCGCGCACGAGGGCGAAGCTGCCAGTGTCACAACGGAGGCCGAACAGGCAATGCGTTTGCGCGGCGCACGGATTCTTTTGACTGAGGACAACGACATCAACCAACAGATCGCCATCGAATTGCTGGAAGGCACAGGCGCGACGGTGACGGTCGCCAACAACGGACGCGAGGCGGTGGAGATTTTGTCCAACGGACCGCACCCACCGCTGTTCGATGTGGTGCTGATGGACCTGCAAATGCCGGAGATGGACGGCTATCAGGCGACCGCCAAACTGCGTTCCGACGCGCGTTTCGCATCACTGCCGATCATCGCCATGACGGCGCACGCCACGATCGAAGAGCGCCAGCGCTGTCTCGCCTCCGGGATGAACGATCATATCTCGAAACCAATCGATCCCAGTGCGCTGTTCGAAACCGTGGCGCGGTATTATCGGTCCGCCGCGGGAACGTCGGCATCTGTTCCAGCAATGGCCAAAACCTCGGACCCGGTTGTCAAGACGGCCGGCATTCCCATGGTGGAGTCGCGCGCTGACAATATGGAAATACCGACCGTAGAAGGGCTCGATTCCGCCGAAGGCCTGCTGCGCGTCGCCGGCAACCGGAAACTTTATTTGAAACTGCTCCGCCAGTTCTCCGTGCAGCAATCGGACGCGCCTGTGCAAATCACCAAACTGCTCAAGGCCGGTGATCGGCCCGCGGCTGAGCGGACAGCGCACACAGTCAAAGGAGTTGCTGCGAATCTTGGCGTGAAGACAGTCCAGTTGGCGGCGGGCGAATTGGAGAAGGCCATTCATGATGGCGCCGACGCTGCGCGGTTGGAATCGCTGCGCCAGCAGTTCGCGACCGTGCTCACCCCGTTCGTTGACCGTCTCCGCGCCGCGCTGGGCGAAGGACCGGTGTTCCCCGCCGCGCCCAAAGCCATGGTTGTTGATCCAGCGCAATTGAAGATGGTGGTTGAGCAAATGGCCAGGCACCTGGCCGAGTTCGACGCCGCTGCATCCGATTGCCTTGAAGCCAATCGCGGCGTGTTTGCTTCACTCTTCTCCGCCGAGGAGTTTGGAAAATTTGAGCAACAGGTTCAGGGCTACGCTTTCGGTGAAGCGCTGGCCCAGTTGGAACAAGCGGCCCGGGCGCCCCGCGTCTAAGTGGTCATGAACATTAAGGAGATCCGGTTATGCCTTCTCGCATTCTAGTCATCGAAGACGAGCCGGCGAACATCCAGACCCTCTCCACCCTTCTTAAGGAGCGAGGTTATAACATCAACATCGCCACCAATGGTCGGCAGGGGCTCGAAGTTCTGGAACGCATTCAGCCCGATTTGATCCTCCTCGACATTATGATGCCCGAGATAGACGGCTTTGAAACCTGCCGGCGCATCAAGGCCTCAACCGCCTGGCGGGAAATTCCGATCATCTTTCTCACCGCAAAAACCGATACGGCAGACATCGTGCGCGGCTTTGAGTTGGGCGCCGTGGATTACGTCGCCAAGCCGTTCAATGCGCACGAACTGCTGGCGCGCGTGAACACCCATCTCACCCTCGATTACCTCCACCGGGAGAACGAGCGCCTGCTCCTCAACGTGCTGCCGGCCTCCATCGCCAACAAACTCAAACAGCAGGTCGGGATCATCGCGGAACGCTTCGACGACGTCTCGGTTCTCTTCGCCGACATTGTCGGATTTACGCCCTTGTCGGCACGGCTTTCGCCCACCGAATTGGTCGAGTCGCTGAACCGTGTTTTCTCCGGGTTTGATGAACTCGCCGACCACCACAAGTTGGAAAAGATCAAGACCATCGGCGACGGCTACATGGTGGCCGGCGGCCTAATCGAGCAGAATGCGGATCATCTCGCCGCTATGGCCGCGATGGCGCTGGCGATGCACGAAAACGTCCGCAAGTCGAACAGCGAGTTCGGCGGCTTCAGTTTGCGCATCGGATTGCAGGTCGGCAGCGTCATTGCGGGCGTCATCGGCATCCGCAAATTCATTTACGACGTCTGGGGTGACACGGTGAACACCGCAAGCCGGCTGGAATCGCATGGCGCGCCCGGTCGTACTCACGTCAGCGAAACGGTATTCGAGAGACTGCAAGGACGCTTTGCTTTCGAGGCGCGAGGAACGATTGACCTCAAGGGTCGAGGCCCGATGAACACTTATTTTCTGCAGGCACCAACTCCGTGAAAAAACTTTCTGACTGCCGTGGCGCAGTTGTTAGTCGAGCTCCTGAAGACGCCAGTAATCCCCAACGAAAAATTCGCCCTTGTCGAATGACACACCTGTACGGTAATCCTGTACAACATAGCGGCGACAGCGATGGTTGATTTTCAACGTTTTGCCGATTGTGGGAAGTAATCCCACCCCTTCCGCTGTTCTATATTTCCACTATTACAAACGAGGTTTTCCGTCCATCTGCTATTCAAGGAGTTCAGTCGCACGCACCTCAAAGCGACGTCGTTCTCAAAATGGACATCGAATAAAACCCGACGCTGTTTAGACAAATCGCCGCTTTAGCGGCGTCTTCAGTATATGATCGTCCGAATGCCGTCTATGGGATGAAATCGCAGTTGCATCCTGTGTGTTCAACGGCAGCTTCCTCGCTTCATCCTTTTTTTCCTATGAACATACTTTCCCGGTTTTTTGCTCTTCTGTGTTTGACTTCATCCAGTCTGATTTCAATCACGGGCGTCTATGCGCAGAATTTACCTAACACGACGCGTCTGCTGCGTTTTCCAACGACCAATGGAACACAGATCGTTTTCTGTTACGCGGGTGAGATCTATACCGTCGGCAAAGAGGGCGGCATCGCGCGACGTCTGACTAGCGGTCCTGGCTACAGCTCGTTTCCGCGTTTCTCGCCCGATGGGAAGCACATCGCTTTCACGTCGCAATACGATGGCAACACGGAGGTCTATGTTATGCCAGCCGAGGGCGGCGCGCCGAAACGGCTGACGACTTCGGCCACTCTCGGCCGGGACGACATTTCCGACCGCATGGGGCCTAACAACCTCGTGATGGCATGGGAAAACACCAGGCCACTCGTCGTCTACCGTTCGCGTATGAAGTCATTCAATGATTTCATCGGCTCACTGTTTGCTGTCGGGCTGGACGCGGAATTACCGCAGCAGCTGCCGGTGCCGCGCGGCGGGTTCGTTTCGTTTTCGCCCGATGATTCGAAGATGGCTTACAACCGCGTGTTCCGCGAGTTTCGCACCTGGAAACATTATCGCGGCGGCATGGCGGACGACATTTGGATTTACGACTTCAAAACCGGCGCGACCGAAAACCTGACGGACAATCCCGCGCAGGACATCTGCCCGATGTGGGGGTCGGACAACAAAATCTATTTCATCTCCGATCGCGACAACCGCATGAATTTGTTCGTTATCGACCTTGCGACGAAGGAAACCAAGCAGCTCACGCACTTCACAGATTTCGACATCAAGTTCCCGTCGCTCGGCAAAGACTCGATTGTGTTCGAGCAAGCGGGGTACATCTGGCGTTACGGTCTGGCAAGCGGTCAGGCCACCCCGGTGCCTGTCGAGATCAAGGAAGATTTCGCGATTGGCCGCTCCGCGTTTGTCGATGCGGCCAAACATATCGAATCGGTAAACCTCGCGCCGGATGGCGAGCGCTCCATCACAGTCGCGCGCGGCGATCTTTTTTCCGTGCCGGCAAAGAACGGAACGCCACGTAACCTGACGAAGACTTCAGGTGCACACGAGCGCGATGCTGTGTGGTCGCCGGACGGAAAATGGGTCGCCTATAACTCGGATGTGACCGGCGAGAACGAACTTTACGTCCGCTCACAGGACGGCAAAGGCCAGCCGCAACAGATAACAAGTGGCGCCGACACTTATTACTACGCGCCGAAATGGTCCCCCGATAGCAAGAAACTGCTCTGGAGCGATCGGTTGCAGCGACTGCGGTATGTCGATGTCACCACCAAAGCGGTCACGCTAGTCGATCAGGACAAATACGGCGAGATACAAG
>JBKPGQ010000061.1:0-1470 GCA_046729455.1 Verrucomicrobiota bacterium | reverse complement strand
AGGTGATCGACTGAAGCGCCAGACTTAGGATTCCGAAATCGTCGATTTCAAAACGTTCCTTTTCGTTTCCAAATATGATCGATTTACGATGGCAAAACGCCGTTTTGAGCGATGGGTCTCGATTTGACGAGTGGCGAGTAGAAACATCGTCATTCTAGCACAAAATGCCGCGTAGCTTTTGGCATTAACACTCTTGGAGTTGTGACGTGTCGAGGATCAAACATGTCATTCCACGCAGGTCAAGGAACGCGCGCTGGCGAGCTTTTACAAAACGAAGGAGTACGTGCTCGCAAACGGCGCACCGGGCCACAACGCCGGGAGCTTGCATGTATAAATGCGCTTCGGCAAATCGCTTTGTTGCGCCGCAGTGCGCACACTGTCCCTCCGCAACTGTAACATCCATGGCAAATATGTTGCTCAATTCACCGGCAGCAGCGTTACCGTCAATATAGTCGTAGTCGTAGGTATGTGAGTTCATTTCCGGTCTCCCGTGGGTCCAAAACGCTCCGTCCTGATCTTGTCAGCGGAGTTGCCAGAGGCGCTAAGGAAGCCAACAGCACTTTCTACGAATGGTGTAGGGCCGCAAACGTAGCAAGTGGGGGCAAGATTTGAGGGCCAGGTCACGTCCGCGATCAGAGCGCCGTCGATGCGGCCGGGCGGTCGCGGCCAATCCTTCGGAGGAATTCGTGTGTACGCGTAGGTAAGGCTCACTTTATTGTAGCAATCTGATAGCGCTAGGAGATCATCGCGGTAAAAAACCGCTCCCGGTTCGCGCACGGAATACAATAATCGAAACGGCGCGGTACTGCCCGTCGACGCACGGGAGCGAATCATAGCCATGAGTGGAACAATGCCGGACCCCCCTGCTATGAGCTGGATCGGCTCAGTTTGTTGAGTGCGCCACACGAACCAGCCACCGATCGGACCTCGCAACTCCAAGCGATCGCCGACTGCGAGTTCTTGTGTGAGATAGGGCGAGACTTCGCCGTTAGGCAGTCGTTCGACGGTTAGTTCAACGCGCTTTTCAGCGTTCGGCGCAGAGGCGATAGAGTATGATCTAACCGCAGAGTATCCATCCGAGGCCGTCAAACGCACGTCAACGTGCTGGCCCGCGATGTGACCAGGCCAATCTGGAACCTTGAGTGTGATCGTCCGTGCCGTCGCCGTTTCGTCCTGTAGAGCAACCACTGTTCCGACTCGCCACATCATTCGTCGCCCGAATAACGCTGCTCCCGCCATGGGTCCCCATAAATATGGTAGCCGAGACTCTCCCAAAAGCCGGGTTTGTCGTGTGACATCAGCGTCAAGCCCTTCACCCATTTGGCGCTCTTCCACAAATACAGATGGGGGACAAGAAGCCGTGCAGGTCCGCCGTGTTCCGGTGCAAGATCTTTGTTGTCAAAACGGAACGCGATCCACGCCTGCCCGTTCCTGAGGTCCTTCAAGGGCAGGTTAGTGGTGTAGTCACCG
>JBKPGQ010000060.1:0-9278 GCA_046729455.1 Verrucomicrobiota bacterium | reverse complement strand
GGCAACCATTTCCAATTTGGCATCAGCGCGTTTTCCGGCCCACGCAACATTGTGCCCACGTTGTGCGCATGATGATAGGACGAATAGAAATCGGTATAATTCGCAATGCGCACCGGTAATTTCATGGTGACATTCTTTTGCGCCTGAAAAACCCGCGCCCGCAGCCTCGCGTTGTCACGCAGAATCGGTGTTTTGGAAGAGAGAAGACGTTGAAGGATTGCGCGCGCCTTGCGCCATGCCGGACGACCAAGCGCAAGGAACGCGTTCAGCGAGTCTTCGGAAAACGGTTTTCGGCCTCGAAATTCCGGTGAGCGGAAATGACCGAGTTCTTCGAGAACAGAAAGATCGACGATCAAATCGCCGATTGCGACTCCGGCGCGCGGCTTGCCTCCTTTCGGCTGAAAGATTCCGAAGGGAAGATTTTGGATGGGAAAATGCGAATCAGGCGAAACGTCGATGAATGATTGGAGTGGCATGAATGTAAGGACGCCGCGTTGTAGTGCCAGTCCGGCTCGGACCGTCCAGACAGCGCAGCGCGCTGTCCCTACCCTACAATAATTTCAAGGCGCGCAAATCATCGCGCGGCTCATCGAAGCTGCAACTGCCAAACGACACAACGAATCGGCGACGATATTGCAGCCTTTTGGTGTCGATCCGCCATTCGCGCCACGCAAAAAAATCGTCAGCGAACGAAAGCGAATCCACATTTTCGTCTTCGAGCATGATTGCAGTTTGGTTCGTATCCCATCGATGCTCCGCAGCCAGCACCGCCGCGCCCAGCACATTCAGGAAACCATGCATCTTTGTTTGGACTTCCTCTCGGTATTGTCGCAGCGGATGATGGAGACCCGCTGTAAATTTGATCGGGAGTTGATGCGTAGCCGGGGTCACGAGCGCTTTCGCAATCTGCATCGAAGTTGGAAACGCATCCGCAGTCACTCCACCGGTGCGCAGTTTGTAACCGAACGTGGCTGAGTCCGCATCAGAGTTAAACTCGGCGAGCAATGCGATGGTTTGTTCCGCTCTATCGGGCGGTGCTTCCCAGAAAGCCGGCAAATCACCGAGAATCGATCTCGCCTCGTGTAGCGACGCGACATCGACGTCTTGCGGCAGAAACATCTCAAGGTGATCGATTGATACCAGATCGACGTTGTGTCTCGATAACGAGCGAATCGCCGCCTCCGCATCTTCGAGCACATCAAGGAAGGCATCCGCGCCTGCAGTCTTGGGTCCAAGCGCCGCAACGCGAAGTGGATGCTGAGCATCAAATAGCGAAAGGAGTTGTCTGGCCGCATCGAATTGTTCAGTGGAGAGAACGAACGCGCCAAGCATCCATGAGTCCGGAGAGCGGACATATTCAGCCTGATTTCCCAGCGCTGGTTCGAGCCCGAGACTACAGGGCGGAAACATCCCCGCATAATCAATTGAATGTGCGAGCAAAGAGCGAAGCGAAGCAGATTGCATAATAGTCAGCCGTCAGCTATCCGGCTAATCGCACGAGGCAAGTTCGGGGGTCATACTGAACGACGCGCCCAATACGTCGCCGGGCGCGATTGTTTGAATCCCTTCCTTGTTTTCAAAGGCCCGCTGTTCATAATGATCAGTGAGCCCCCAGCATGGTTCGATGCAAAGGAATGGCCCACCGTCGGACCACAGAGTCACATAGGGGACGTCGGTCAAGTCCAGCGTGACCCACCGCCCACTCGGCGGATCGACATACGAAAACTGACGCCTCGGAACGTCGAGTAGTTCTAGAATGATGGACCCAGGCAATTCCGTTCTTGAAAACGGCATTTCGCCACCGGCGAACTCGATATCGCGCGTCTCTCCTGAAAGAAAATTTCCAGGAGAAAAGTGCCGCCGGTAAACACCCCTCGGCATTTGAAGATGAAAAGCTTCAAAGGACGTCGCCGCGAATCCCGGATGCAATCCAAAAGAAACATGCGCATCCAGCTCAGGCTCGTCATTTCGAAACTCGAAAAGTGTGCCAACTTTATTCGCGTCGATCCTGTAGGTGAGGCTCACGCTGACTTTCAACGGATATTCATCGGCTGAGAAATCATTCGGCGTTATTCGATATTGCAATGATGCGCCGCTTCCCTGAGAAGAAGTTCCAGCGAAGTGCCACGTTTTGGAGCGGAGGAAACCGTGATTGCCGTCTTTGATCTCGCGGCCACGGTACAAACTGCGTCCGTCCTTAAGTCGATGGAGATAGTAACCCATCACCGTCGCATGGTTCGCCCATCCTTGAGGCGGCGCCGATAGGTCGTCATCGCGATAAAGAAAACCGGTCCATTGCCCTTCCTCGTTAACTCGCGCGAGACTGATTAATTCTGCACCCAGGCGAGAAACAACAATCCGCAGGCCGTTCTCCTCATCGATCAGGACGTCGAGACGTTGTCCCTCCCGCTTCTCCTCGGTGTGCGAAAACTTCATCGTAATTGTATAAACATGGATGCGCTGTAGCCACGGCGCTGTGCGCCGTCTGGGGCGCTCCGCTCCTGAACAATGCAACGCCCCACAAGGGCGTGGCTACAACAAAGACTCACGGAAACAGGCCGCGCATCTTTTTAGCTTTGAGAACACGCTCGACGCCGATGGCCATGGCCGCAGTGCGATGAGAAATCTTATGCGCTTTCGCGCGTTTGATCACCTGCGCAAACGAGTGTTCCAGAATGCGGAAAAGCTTGTCGGTCACTTCCATTTCCGTCCACAGGTAGGATTGTAGCCCCTGCACCCACTCGAAGTAGGAAACAATTACGCCTCCCGCGTTACACAGAATGTCCGGGATCACAAAGATTTCGTCCCAGCGTTTTTCCAAAATGAGATCCGCCTCAGGCGTAGTTGGGCCGTTGGCGGCTTCGGCGAGGATACGGCATTTGAGTTGGTCGGCGTTCTTTCCATGAATTACGCGATCGACCGCTGCCGGCACCAGGATATCGCACGGCAATGTGAGAAGTTTGTTCGGATCGACATGATCGTCCTGGGCAAATGCCCGTAAGGTCCCTTTCTTCAAGACGTGCTGTTCGGCGGCCTGGATATCTATTCCTTTCGGATTGTAGATCGCCGCATGCGCGTCGCTAACACCAACTACTTTGACACCGCTCTTATAAGCGAGCGAGAGAGCTGCGACCGAGCCAACGTTGCCAAATCCCTGCACAATGGCCGTGCATTTTTCAGGATCCATTTTCAGCATGTTCAACGCCCGCTCGATGAGGTACACAACGCCTCGACCGGTTGCCTCACGGCGACCCTCCGTTCCTCCGATAGCGACGGGTTTGCCGGTCACGATTTCACTGACGGAATAACCTTGATGAACTGAATACGTATCCATGAACCACGCCATGACCTGTTCGTTTGTGCCCATGTCGGGGCCCATGATGTCGGTATGCGGCCCGACAAACGGAATCATTTCCTGCATGTACCGGCGCGAAACCGCCTCCAGTTCGGTCCGTGATAACTTCGCTGGATCCACCGCCACTCCACCTTTCGCTCCCCCGTAGGGCAAATTCGACAGCGCACATTTCCAGCTCATCCACATTGCCAGTGCCGCAGTTTCACCGATGGACAAGGATGGAGCGAAGCGAGTCCCGCCTTTTGTCGGGCCGAGAGTCAAATGATGTTGAACGCGATAGGCCTGGAAGGTTCTCGTGCTGCCATCATCCATGTGCACTGGCAGGGTCACGGCAATGGCGCGCTTTGGAAACATCAGCCGTTCGCGATCATTCTTATCGATGCTCAAGTAATCGGCGATGACCTGGAATTGATCACACGCCATTTGAAACACGTCGTCGTTGTAGATACTCATGAAATAAATTTGCAGGCTAGACCGGTCGGTCGCCAAATGCAGTTGCTATTTGGTGCTGGGCAAATGGAGCCGTCAACCCCGAAACCGTTCGTGAGTTAACCCCGAAAGCCGCAACAGCATAAGTTCGACAACTGCATTTGCAACCCGTAGCGTCCATTCGAAAAATCAACCACGATGAGAATTGAGACTTTAGCTGTCCACGCGGGCCACACCGTTGATCCGGCGACGGGCGCGGTTTCGTTGCCGATTCATCTTTCAACCACGTTCGAGCGAGACGCCGAGGGCACGTACTCGCGCGGGTTCATGTACACGCGCAACAACAATCCAAACCGCCAGGCACTCGAACAAGGAATAAGTGCGCTGGAAGGCGGCGCAGCGGCGGCCGCTTTTGCCTCGGGAACCGGAGCAAGCATGTCGATCTTTCAGGCGCTGGCTCCAGGCGATCACGTCGTCGCGCACGTGGATGCGTACTATGGAACATCACGATTACTTCGAGAAATTTTCCGGCGCTGGGGACTGGACATCAGCTTTGTCGATATGAGCGATCTTCGTGCGGTTGAAAAGGCGCTGCGCTCGAAGACAAAGCTCGCCTGGATGGAAACCCCTTCCAATCCATTGTTAAAAATTGTCGATCTTGCCGCTGTTGCGCAGATTGTCCACGGGGCGGGTGCGATCTGCGTTTGTGATAATACCTGGGCGCCAACGCTGCAGCGGCCATTCGATCTGGGTGCGGATCTAATTCTACATTCCACGACAAAATATTTCGGCGGTCATTGTGACGTTCTCGGAGGAATTGTCGTTTCCAAGATGGAGGATGCTTTTTTCCAACATATCCGCAGTATTCAATACGAGGGCGGAGCAGTCCCCTCTCCTTTCGATTGCTGGCTGATCCTGCGAGGCATGGGCACGTTGCCCTTGCGGATGCGCGGGCATTCTGAAAACGCGATGAGAGTCGCCGATTTCCTTTCTCGGCACACAAAAGTTGCACGCGTTCACTATCCCGGATTGGAGTCGCATCCTGGGCATGAGATTGCTGCAAAACAGATGTCGATCCATTCGACTAACGCTCAGGACAAGTTGTTTGGCGGGATGCTCTCCTTTGAGGTCAAGAACAGCCGTGACGCAGCAATGTCAGTCGCCGCCAAAACAAAAATCTTCACCCGTGCAACCAGCCTTGGCGGGGTAGAAAGCTTGATCGAACATCGAGCCTCGATTGAGGGAGCAGGAACGACTTCACCCGAAGGACTCTTGCGATTGTCGATCGGTCTCGAGAACGCCGACGATCTGATCGAAGATCTCGATCAAGCGCTCGGATGATTGTAGGGCGTTTGACTCGTTTGCTCCCGGCTCACTCGGTCTCCGACCTACCCGTCTATGTCGCTCGGCGCCCGCCGCTCCATTCTGTGAAACGCCATCGCGTGGGTTGGCGTCTGACACAGACGCCCTACAATTCGCGATTGGCCAGCCGCCGGCGAAAAATATCCACGATGTCCTGGACCTCGTTCACGCGTAGTAAGTAAGCGCAGCCAAAGAACGCCGCGGCGCCAAGCGCGATCGCAGCGAACAACTCACATAGCTTTGGGAAAAAGCGGAGGCTCGCCCACGCATCAAGCCACCAGTAATTTGCAGCCCAGCAAACCAATGCCAGCACTGCGCTGGCAAGACACATTTTTCCAAGGCCGATGAGTAGCTGCCGCGTTTCCAGCCTGCGCACGTGCCGTCGCATTAACGCGTAAAGTAACAGGAAATTGATCGTCGCAACGAGGCTTGTCGAAAACGCCAGACCGCGATGTCCCCATGCAAGCCGGAAAGTAAAAAGCCAGTTTAGAAAAAGATTTGCGCCAATCGCAAAGAAACTAATGATCATTGGTGTGTTGCGTTTGCCGATCGCGTAAAACGCAGGCGTTAACACTCTCAACACTGCATAAGAAACGAGACCGACTGCGTAAAATTCCAGCGCACCGGCAGTCTCACGTGTCATTTCGGCGTTGAACCGCCCATGCTGGTAGATCACGCTGATGATAGGCGAGGCAAACATCGCCAGCCCAATCGCCGATGGAATAGTGAGCAAAAATGCGAGTCTTATCCCACTGGCGAGAAGCGTGCGGAACTCATCCATGTTTCCGACGGCCGCGCTTTTCGATACCAGTGGAAGCGTAACTGTTCCGATCGCGACGCCGAAAATTCCGAGCGGTAGCTGCATCAGGCGAAACGCAATGTTCAACCAGCTAACCGGACCGTTGCCAAGACTCGCCGCAAACCCGCTGTTGATAAGCACGTTGACTTGTACGGCGCTGGCGGCAATCACGGCAGGCCCCATGAGCGTGAGCACAGCGCGAACTCCTTCATCGCGCCATCGGAAATCAGCGTGGTACTTATAACCCACGCGCCAAAGAGAAGGGAATTGTCCAACTAATTGCCAGGCTCCACCGATCAACGTCCCGATTGCCAGTCCCACGAGCGACCGCGCGCCGAAATGCGGGTCCAGCCACCAACCGATTGCAACCCCGGCAATAATTGAACCCAGATTAAAATAACTCGACGCCATGGCCGGTGGGCCGAAGACATGTTTCGCGTTGAGCATGCCCATCACCAGCGCAGCGAGCGACACGAGCAACATGAACGGCCACATGATGCGCGTGAGTAGAACCGTCAGCTCGGTCTTGTCCGGCGACCAACTTCCCCACGTTAAAAGCTCCACAAGTTGCGGCGCGAACACGATACCGAGCAACGTGACCACGCTCATGAAAACGGCGGTGAGCGTGGCAACTTTGTTCGCCAGTTGCCACGCTGACTCATCGCCGTCGACCGCGATCTTCTTTGAAAACGTCGTGATGAATGCTGTCGAGAGCGCGCCTTCAGCAAACAAATCCCGCAGCAAATTTGGTAACCGAAACGCCATCAAAAACGCGTCGAGATTTTTTCCGGCGCCGAAGAGACCGGCAAACACCATCTCGCGAATCAAGCCAAGGATGCGGCTGGACAGAATCGCCATGCCCACGATCCCCGCTGCGCGCGTGCTTCCTCGCCGATCTTCGACCGCATTCATCGGCGAACAAAGAACAGCGTCCGAGGATTTGGGAAAGCAAAAACTTTACTAACAAACGAAGCCGAAGCGCAATGATCCCTGTCTGGTTACTTCAAAAACAGATTCATGCCGTCGAGGTCAATGATGGCATGATAGTTGTACAGCGCATCGATCCCGAGGATACCGCTGATTCTTGTACTGCCTTGCTGCAACGCGAAATTAGGTAGAGCGGTAACACCAAATTTCGCTCGCGGCGCTTTGAAGTCGCCAATCTTAAGGTCGTTGATTTGTCCTGCACTAATTTTCCGCATCGAGCCACGAGCAAAATGCGCAGAGACTCGTGTTGGTTCCGAGGCAATTCCGAGCGATCTAACGAAAGCTTCGTGGAAAGTCGTAATAAATGCACCCGTATCAACGAGCAGACGAGCAGGTTGGCCACGGATCGAACACGGCACAGTTAAGGCGCCGTTTTCTTCTTTTCGCAAAGGGATTCTTATGAACTTTTCCGACGAAGCAGTGGAGCTGAGGTGCATTTGCCGCGCTTGATCGACCTTAAAGAAAACCAGTTTCGTTCGGCAATTGATCACGGCTTTATATCGACTGAGAATGTCGAGGCCAAGGACGCCATCAACGTGACCGCTCCCCGTACCCGAATAGCTCGAGTTACGCAGGGTAACGAGAACGCTGCCAAAACTCATGCTACCAGCTGTGAGATTCTGAGCAAAACCCAAGGGGAGTTCCTGGCCATTGATTTCGCTAAATCGGATGTAACGCAGACCGCGTTGCGATGGCTTTATGCCGAATGATGTGGCGTCGTTTGCGTCCAGCATGACGTGGCTCGCACCGGTATCGACCAACAAATTTGCAGGCTGCCCGTTGATGTGAACGGGCATTATCATTTTGTTCAAGGGACCGTAGTGGACTTGGACCGCCTTATATCCGCTTAGCTGACTTGACCGATCGCCTTTGATTGAACCAAAAGTTGAAGGCGAAATGATTACGAGAAGAGTTAATAGAATCCGAACGTGTCGAGCGCGCTTCAACATCGGTTCGTCATTTGGGTCATAAATCACATTCCCGTAGGGCAATCGATGAAGGCCCATGGAGTTTTGAACCGTTTGGACAAATGCGCCGCCAGTGCCTTTACGCCCAAAACTTCGGTGGCGTAATGTCCGCCGAGCAGCAGATTCATTCCAAGTTCGTCGGCCGCCACTGCCGCCCAATGCGGCGCCTCCCCTGTGATAAATGTGTCGATCCCATCCTGCGCAACCTTATAGATCTCCGAACCGGCGCCGCCGGTAATGATCCCGATTGTTCCAGTTTTCTTTGGACCGAACATGAAGGCTTTTACGGAACCACTCAGTACTTTTTGCAATTTGCGATCCAGTTCATCGCGCGGCAACGAAGCGCGCACCTTTAGTCCAATTTTTTGACCTTTTTCTTCGAAGAACGGCAGAGTCGATTTAAGTCCCAGTGCTGCTGCAAGCTGCGCATTGTTGCCAATCTGTGGATGGAGATCGAGCGGCAGATGCGCGCTGTAAAGCGCGATGTTGTTTTCAAAGGCGAGCTCCAGTTGCCGACGCAACACGCCAGTTGCAGGTTGCAGACCCGGCCAAAACAAACCGTGATGCACGATCAACAGATCGACATTTTGTTTTACCGCGGCTTTCAAGACTCGGGTCGAGGCGTCAACGCTCGCTCCGATTTTAGTAACACCTCCGAAGTTTTCGATCTGCAGACCATTGAGTGCGTTGTCCCAATCGCCTATTTCACGAATGCGCAGAAAATCATTTGTATAGTTAACAACCTCAGAGAGCGAAGTCATGATTAGGTTTCGTATTGCACGGCGAAAATTGACAGTCGTCCGTCGATTCCGCGGACTTCCTGTGGCGGCAGTTCCTCGAAACTGAACGAATCACCTGAACGATCTCGCACCGCAGCCGTCACCAGCAGCGGTCTTCCGGTCGTCTTCGTCAATCCTTGCATGCGTGAAGCGATATTCACGGTGTTCCCAACGGCGGTGAACTCGAGTCTTTGGGGCGAGCCGATGCTGCCCACAATCGCGGGCCCCGAATGAATTCCAATTCCGATTTGGATCGGTGCCCGGCCTTTTGCCGCAAGATCGTCATTCAGCTGTCTTACCGCAGAGAGAATTTCCCGACCGGCAGCAACTGCGTCGCCGGCGTGATTGGAGCCGGAGTCGCCCACGCCGAAAATCGCCATGAATCCGTCGCCCAAATATTTGTTTACCATCCCGCGATGTTTTTCCTCAACCACGCGGACGGTTACCCGAAAAAAATCGTTCATTACTTCGACCACGTCGCTCGGAGCAGACACGCTCGTTCGTGCGGTCCAGGAACGCATGTCCACAAACATGACTGTGATCTCTTCTTCGACGCCGCTCAATCCGGGGTCGTGCGCCAGAATTTGTTCGGCTGCGCG
>JBKPGQ010000059.1:0-1164 GCA_046729455.1 Verrucomicrobiota bacterium | reverse complement strand
AAACCGGCGCGAATGAGCGCGCTTGTTCCTCCGCAAAGGACTGCCTGCTCACCAAAAAGGTCGGTCTCCGTCTCCTCACGAAAAGTTGTTTCGATGACGCCGGCGTGCGTGCAACCAATTCCTTTTGCCCAGGCCAGGGCGATTTGCTTCGCATGCCTGCTGGGATTTTGATGAATTGCAATCAGACCGGGCGCACCACGCCCCCTAAGAAACTCGCGACGTACCATTGGTCCCAGGCCTTTCGGCGCCACCATGATAACGTCCACATCTCTCCGGGGAACGATAGTGCGATAATGAATCGCGAAGCCATGCGCAAAGAGTAGCGTTTGGCCAGATCGCAAATTCGGCGCGACCTTTTCCGCGTAAATTCGCGGCATCTCGTTGTCTGGGAGCGCAAGAAAAATGACATCTCCGCGCTGCGTGGCTCGGGACGTGTCCAGAACTTCGAGACCGCTGCGCCTGGCACGGACGCGCGATTTGCTTCCCGGATAGAGGCCGACAATTACGTTAATCCCGCTGTCCCTGAGATTGAGAGCGTGTGCTCGACCTTGTGCGCCGAACCCAATCACTGCGCATTTTTTTCCCTTCAGCCAACGGAGATCGGCGTCTTTGTCGCTGTAAATACGCGCGGCCAAATTTTACTGGCGAATGCGTTCGGAGTTAATTGCCTGGCTTACCCAAGATGGAATTCGCTGTCGCAAGCACCGATTTGTCGTCGTTATCCGTCAGTCCGGCGAGGAAATGGCGAATCCGGCGAAATGACTGCCGCAAAAACAATTCGGCAGCGAACTGGTCCGGAGTCGAAGAATTTCCATTTCGTTGCGCAAACTGAAACTCGGCATCCTGACGACTGAGCACGCAGGTTGACGCAAAAAGATCCATCGCCGCGTTTGCGATCCGCTCCTGGACAAGCTGCATATCAAGTATCGGCTCGCGGTAAGCGATCAGCGCGCGGTTCACGGCTACATTGAAACGCCGGATCTGACGCCCAAGTTGGTTGGCGAACCAACGCAGCTCGGCGCTGCGTACCGGGATGTCGGGAACCCGCACGGTCGCGCCGAGCCGATGCTTGCCAGCCGTCCACGCTTTAGCGAAGCCCCGCTCGCGCGTCGGTTTCATCATCGTGTCGTAAATTTCCTTGAACTCCATGCCCGGCCCGCGCAT
>JBKPGQ010000058.1:0-3740 GCA_046729455.1 Verrucomicrobiota bacterium | reverse complement strand
GGAGGGTGTGCGTTTATCGGTAACCAAGGATGCCTTGCGCGCGTTGGCAGCCCAGGCAGTCACAAAAGGAACGGGTGCGCGCGCTCTGCGGTCAATGCTAGAGCGGATCATGCTCGACATCATGTACGAGGTACCGAGCCGCGAAGATATCGCCGAGGTCACGATCAATCGGGCGGTAGTGGAAGGAAAAAAGCTTCCGCTCATTCGCAAAAAACAGGATAAGACCGCAGCGTAGCTCCAAAGGATTTCGGGGCAGGTCAAAAAATTAAAAGCGCTACAACGTTAACGGGGTTATCGCTTCCGTTGTAACTTTGCACCGTTTTGCTTCTTCTCATGCGCGTCGCACTTCTCAACACTGGCACGGAGCTTTTGCTTGGCGATGTGCAGGACGCACATCTTGCATTCATTGCTCGCGAGATTCTTTCGTTAGGTTTGCGCATTGAGGAACAACGTACAGCTGGCGACACTGAGGCGATTCGGCACACGTTAGCCGAGCTATTTCCAGGCTGTGAAATTCTTTTTGTGACTGGTGGTCTCGGTCCAACGGCCGACGACATAACACGCGAGATGGTTGCCGATCTGCTTGGGCTGGAGCTCCGACAATCTTCGGAGTTGCTGGCTTCACTCCGGCAAAGACTTCGAGTGCGCGGAATCAAATGGACTCCCGGCATCGCGCAGCAGGCAGAGGTTCATATAGGCGCAGAGGTCCTGCCGAACCAGAATGGAAGCGCGCCCGGCCTTTATTTGCGGGCGAATATCAATCCCAAGATTCAGTCTCCGCATGTTTTCCTATTGCCCGGACCTCCGCGCGAGCTTCAGCCAATGTTTCGGGCATTTGTGATGCCGATCCTGCGCTCAATCGTCCCAGCTTCGGCTTTGATTGAGCGGCGACTCTATAAGATTGCCGATAAGGGCGAGTCGCTGGTGGAGGAGGCGATCGGCGACCCCGTGCTTGCAGTTCCGGGAATCGAGTTGGGGTACTGCGCGCGTCCAGGCGAGGTCGATGTCCGCATTGTCGGGAAAGCAAAGGCTGTCGAACAGGCGGACGCGATTATCAGATCGACGCTGGGACTCTCGATCTTTTCTGCCGCGGACGAAACGCTGGAGGAAGTGGTCGTAAAACTTTTGGTGGAGCGCAATCAAACGGTTGCGGTTGCGGAATCCTGCACTGGAGGGTTACTTGCCAATCGCATCACAAACGTTCCTGGCGCATCGGAGGTTTTTCTTGCGGGCTATGTTTGTTACGCCAACCAGGCCAAGGTCAACATGCTGGATGTGGATTCGCAGTTGATCGAGAAGCACGGTGCCGTGAGCGAGCAAGTCGCGCGGGCGCTAGCCGAACATGCACGCGTGTGCGCAGGGTCCGACTATGCTCTCGCTACGACTGGGATTGCAGGACCAGGCGGTGGCTCGCCAGAGAAGCCAGTCGGAACTGTTCATATTGCTCTCGCCGCGTCGGCTGAAACGGTCGTGAGAAAATTGTTTTTTCCAACTGATCGCGAGACTTTTAAGCAAATTGCTACGCAGGCTGCGTTAGAACTGCTACGGCGGCGATTAATTATCCGCACGTAGCGGCCCTGCGTTGTATTCTTTGTCATTCCGACCGAAGTGGAGGAATCTCTTACTATTTCTGATGGCGTACAGTGATCCGAATTCCGCTCGCACAGAAGGTTTGCCGACGTTCCCTCCAGAAATCTTCAGAGATGTCTCGACTTCGCTCGACATGACAATTGGCTAGTAGTCGCCAACGTCTACGGACGTGCCAACTTTGGCGTAGTCATAAAACAATTTTGCCCCATCGTCCGATTCGCGGATGCAGCCGTGCGAGGCGGGGTAGCCAGGCAAAATTCCGATGTGCATCCCGACACCTTCGCCGGTGAGGCGAAGGAACCATTTCATGGGCGCGCCGGCAAAGTGCGTTCCGCTCGGCGCGGAATCGATTCGCGCACTGACGCCTCCGCGCACGACGCGCCCCGAACGATCGACGAAGTTGCCGTAAAGGCTGGAATGATGATTGGGGTCCTTTTCCATCACAGTGAAATGTCCGCTCGGTGTGCTGTGACCGCGTTTGCCAGATGAGATCGGACCATCGGCCACGACTTGATCGCCAATCATAAGATAGGCCCGCTGTTTCGGAATCGATACGACGATGCGCGTATTGTCCTGCGTTGCCTGTTTGAGTAAGGATTGATTTACCTTCAATGGTTCCTGTCTCTGAATGAGTGTCGACGCCTTGCGCATTGGTGGCGGAGTAGGACTGGGCTGCCGTGGCTTCGGTCCCAAGTGGAATTGACCGCTCGCAGAAGACACAACCGCGGCGAGTAAAGCCAACCGAATCAACGTCGAAAATCGCATAAAATTAGCTGCCATTGTAGCTGTTTACGCGCCGAATCCAACCCGATAACCATCGCGATTCGTGTCGGTCGGCCGGAGAGTTTTGCACGCGTCGAGTTAGCACAGCCTTCGCCGCGCGCGAGAATTCATCAACCGCCCCAGTGTCCGAAGTGCCATGCATGGCTTCCAGGACTTGAAGCAGACCCCAGCCTTGGCCTTCGTAGCGCTCCGTATGGAGGACGCCTTCTCCTTTGAAATTTACATAATCGACGAGGGCGTAACATCCCTGTGGAGTTTTCGCAAGACGCTCGAATTGTTCCTGTACCTTCACTCGATCAGAAGGCGCTGCTTCGGCCAGCATTTTCGGCAGCGCGCTTTCCAACCGGGCGATAAGAAATTCCGCCTGCAGATCGATGGTATCCGCGAGGAATTTACGTAATTGATTCATTTCCGTTGAATGTTGAGTTCGAAGAAATTCCGTACGCGAGTTCCAAGGGCATGGCTTTTCGCCGGTTCCCAGGAGCAACGTTGGCAGTTTCGCGCCGCGCTTTGAGATAAAGCTCACGACCTTAGGAAAACTTTCCTCGAACGGTCCCCGGCGGCCCTTCGGGTACCAGATGAAGTGGCCGATGCCGAGCGACGCGAAATCTTCGCCCGCGTTCCACGAAGTGAGCCCGGCAATCGTTCCGTTGCATTCGTTTTGCCAGATTTTTTTTCCGATTTTGAGGACGTCTGCATGCGAGAGAGTGATTGCGTGGAGCGGCTTCGGCAGAAGGGCAATAAGCGCGGCAAAAACCAATGCAGCCCAAGTGAAGCAGCGCTTGGAGCGCGAGCGCCGCTCTGTTCTTGACGGGTGGCGTTTATCTATTAGCGTCCCAGTTTCCGCGGCGACCAATTTAACTGAATCCGCGTGGAGAACACCTTTTATGAAACAACTTATCGTCATTTTCAGCGCATCCTTACTTGTATTGCCTTTGTTTGGGCAAGAGAAATCGACACAACTCAAGGATCAAAAAGACAAAGTCAGCTATAGCATCGGTCTACAGATCGGCTTTAACTTGAGCCGGCAAAAGGTGGATATTAGTCCCGATGTGCTCGCTGCCGGCATAAAAGACGCGCTCGCCGGTAAACCACAACTGAACCCTGATCAAATCAAGGAGGTCATGACGACGTTTGAAAAAGATATGGAACAAAAACAGAAAGAAACAGGCGAGAAAAATAAGACAGAAGGCGCAAAATTTCTGGAGGACAACAAGAAGAAAGAGGGCGTGAAAACAACTGCCAGCGGGTTGCAGTACAAAGTCCTCAAGGAGGGAAACGGAGCGCAACCGAAGGCCAGCGACACGGTAACGGTCAATTACCGCGGAACCCTGATCAATGGAACTGAGTTCGATAGTTCCTACAAG
>JBKPGQ010000057.1:0-3986 GCA_046729455.1 Verrucomicrobiota bacterium | reverse complement strand
AAGCGTGGCATCGCCGCTCATCGCGTCGAGCAGCAAACGTTCGTACGCTTCCGGACTCGCTTTCCCAAAAGAGGTTCCGTAATGAAAATCCATCTTTACCGGCTCAATGCGAAAGCTCGTGCCCGGCACCTTGGCATGAATTCGCAGCGAAATTCCCTCATCTGGTTGGATCCGAATCACCAGCACATTCAGGTCATGCAAATCTTTGTTAAAGAGGACGGCCGGCGCCTTTTTGAAATGAATCGAAATCTCCGTTGCCGATTTGGGAAGCCGTTTCCCGACGCGCATGTAAATCGGCACCTCGGCCCAGCGCCAGGTGTTGATGTAAAGCCGTAACGCGACGAACGTTTCTGTTTGTGAATCCGGGTTGACGTTTTTCTCCTGGCCATAACCCACCACCGGCTCACCGTTGATGGCGCCTTTGCCGTATTGACCGCGCACGACGTCGGCGGCGATCTCATTGCGCGGCCACCGACGCAGTGATCGCACTACCTTGACCTTTTCGTCACGAATACTATCGGCGCTCAGGTCCGTTGGCGGTTCCATTGCCGTCAAGCAAAGGAGCTGTAGGAGATGATTTTGCACCATGTCGCGCAAGGCACCTGCGGTTTCGTAATAACCGGCACGACCTTCCACGCCGAGCGTTTCTGCCGCCGTGATTTGCACGTGATCGATGTAGTGCGTGTTCCAGAGCGGCGCGAAGATTGCGTTGGCAAAGCGAAGCACAAGGATGTTCTGCGCCGTTTCCTTCCCCAGAAAATGATCGATTCGGTATGTTTGCTCTTCGGTAAAAGAATTGCGGACAGCGCTATTGAGCTCGCGAGCTGACGCCAGATCGGAACCGAAAGGTTTTTCGATGATGACTCGCGCCCAGCTCCCCTTGCAGGTCTGGTTTAAGCCGGCGGCCTTCAGGTTCTTGAGAATCGGCTCGAACTGATCGGGAGAAGCCGCAAAATAAAAAAGACGGTTGCCGCGAGTGCCATGGTTCTTATCGATTTCATCGAGTCGTTTGGCTAGGGCTTTGTAACCAGCTTCGTCTCCGAACTCGCTCTGGTGATAAAAGACCGATTGCGCAAAGTTTTTCCAAATTTCATCACGCACACTCTGTCGCGAAAACTTGCGCGTAGCTTCTTCGAGATCGCTCCGGAATTCCTCGTCAGTTTTTGGCCGGCGGGCGAAACCGACAATCTCCACAGCTGGTGGAAGGTCGCCATCGGCCGCGAGATTGTATAATGCGGGAACAAGTTTGCGATGAGTGAGGTCCCCCGTGGCGCCGAAGATCACAATCGTGCATGGCTGCGGCACGGCGCGTGCAGACAAACCCTCGCGCAATGGATTTGGTTCCGGTTGATCAGCAGCTCGGTTCATGGGTACGCAAGGTACGCAGATTTTCGCCGGTTAGGTAGGCAGAAAATTGGTTCGCGCCAGCTATTTTGGCCGGCTCAGCGAAAGCAAGCGTTTAACATCGACTTTATCTTGGTCGCGCTCGGTACTTTTGCTTTTAATCAGAGTTTGCAGGTCGACATATGGAACTTCTACACCTTCGATGGTCGCTTTGAGTGATGTGCCAATTGCATCGGCGTAACTTACCTTCCAGGCTCGAGTGCTCACATCGACCTCTACTTCGTCAGCGATCTTAACTACAACGTTCTCGATCAGATCATGTGGCGTCAATTCATCCGCCGCATGATCTTCAAGTTCCGAGAGCGCCGCGATAACGCGGGCGTGGTTCTCCACATCCTCAGGAATGAGGATGTCTACGTCCGCAGTGGCGCGAACGTAACCGTGTAACCAGCATGCCCGTGCTCCGACAATCAGATATTTTGCGTGGTGACTATTTAACAAGGAGCAAACTCGCAACAGCGGAGCCTGTTCGCTCATTAATGGCGCTGCCGATGCTCCCTGACTAGTCGCTGCGACTCCCACTTCGCCAGCTCATCCCAGCTGCGCGCTTTAAGAACGAAACCATGTTTGCGGCGAAATGGCCTCACAATGGCAAGCTCGCGATCCAACCGTGCACCCAGCGCGTGAAATTCTGCAGGCGTTCGCGGTGATTTGCGCCGGCCGACAACTTTGGACGCATTCATTTTTTCCTAAATGGGCAACGGAAATCTTCTCGTCAAGTCGAGGACTTTTCGATGGATTCGCTCCAGTGCTTCGGCATCGGCTCGATTGGCCAGAGCTTCAGCAACCAGGTCCGCGATCTCCAACATTTCCTCTTCTCTCATACCGCGCGTTGTGACGGCAGGGGTCCCGATGCGGATACCACCCGGCTTGAAGATCGGGTAGGTATCAAATGGGATACCGTTCTTGTTTACGGTGATGCCGGCCCGGTCGAGAACTTCCTGTGCTTCTTTACCGTTAATTTCCTTCGGACGAAGATCGACGAGCATCAAATGGTTATCGGTACCACCGGAGACGATGCGGTAACCATGTTTGGCCAAGCCGGCAGCAAGCGCTTTGGCATTCAGGACAACCTGTCGTTGATATTCGCGGAACTGCGGCTGGAGCGCTTCATGAAAGCAAACGGCTTTCGCTGCGATCACATGCATGAGTGGGCCACCCTGCACGCCGGGGAAAACGGTCGCATCGATCTGCTTGGCGAATTGCTCTTCGCACATGACGATGCCGCCTCGCGGCCCGCGCAGACTCTTGTGCGTAGTAGTGGTGACAAATTGCGCGTGCGGGATGGGAGTGGGATGCTGGCCGCCTGCTACGAGACCTGCGATGTGCGCCATGTCGATGAACAAAATCGCGCCAACCGAATCAGCGATTTGGCGCAGTCGCGGAAAATCGATGATACGCGGATAAGCTGAGGCGCCGGCTGTAATCATTACTGGGCGGACCTCTTCGGCTTGCTTTTGCAACGCGTCGTAATCGATTTGCTCGGTCTTCTCGCTAACGCCGTACTGCGAGACGGCGTAAAATTTGCCGGAGAAATTCGCGGGATGCCCATGCGTGAGATGCCCGCCGTGCGCGAGATTCATCGCCAGGATCTTGTCACCCGGTTTAAGCATGGCGAAATAGACGGCCATGTTCGCTTGCGCGCCGCTGTGCGGCTGCACGTTCACGTGTTCGCAACCAAACAACCGTTTCGCGCGATCAATGGCCAGCTGCTCGGCAATGTCGACATTCTCACAGCCGCCGTACCAGCGTTTTCGCGGGTAGCCCTCGGCATATTTGTTTGTCAGCACACTGCCCTGGGCTTCCATGACTGCCCGGCTGGTGAAATTTTCGGATGCAATCAGTTCAATATTTTCGCGCTGCCGCTTTTCCTCTGCCATGATAGCATCGAAGATTTCCGGATCCACTCTGCGCAAAGCGTCCCCGTAACGGGGCTGAGGTTTCGAGCCAGTCAATCCAGTCTCGATGTGGTGGGGAAGATGGTCCATCGGATAGGAAGATAGCTCGCGTGCGCGCGTCGCACCAGGCCGCACCAGTTCACCCTGTTCGACGAATGCGAGCACGCTCGGCAGGGCGTTCTGGATGATGCGAGCGCAATGTTCGTACACTTCGCGACCAAGACCAATCGGATCCGGCAGATCGCGCCATACCGTGGTCCCGGGCTCTTCAAATTCGCGAAGCAGAAAGGATTTTTCAGCGCCTTGAGGAAACAATGTCTGGATTGTCTCAAGATGCGCGCCAGTCATCGCAAAAATGTGTGTCGCCCGATCGACCAGCGCGGGAGTAAGCGGTTGACTGCGCAGATTACTAATGTCCGCGCCTGCCTCTGCGCAGACTTCAACTGCATAAAGGCTTGGCGGTTGGCCGCGCACCGCGTGCACACCAGCCGAAACAACTTCGATGTCCTTTCGGTTCCCAAGCAGACGGCGAAAAAGCCCTTCCGCAATCGGGCTGCGGCAGATATTACCTGTGCAGACAAAGAGGACGCTTTTCACAATTCGGAAAGCGCGAGCGAGCGCGACTCCAACCTAAAGTCGAACTGGTCCAAGTCAATTTTGCGGTGTCGGATCACGCGTCGGCGC
>JBKPGQ010000056.1:0-3348 GCA_046729455.1 Verrucomicrobiota bacterium | reverse complement strand
TCATTTTGCATCGTGAAATCGCGCTCGCGCCCGGGGAGACTGTATTCGTAAGGACCGCGATAGGCGACGGGCGTGCCGACAAAATTTCCGTGTGGCGGCGGGGACGGCGCAGTCCACTCCAGCGTCGTCGCTTCCCACGGATTGTCGTTCACTTTTTCGCCGTGTTTAATGCTCCAGAAGAAATTAATGATGAACGGGATTTGGGCGAGACCCATTATCCAGGCCGCCCATGAGATCGGCTGGTTCCATTGAAACCCGGTCAATCCCCAAATCGTGTGCTCATTCGAGACGCCCCATCCCTGCCCGCCGTCGTACCAGCGCCGATGCATTCCGGCCATTCCCTGCAAAAACATCGGCAGAAAAATCACGTTCATGCAAATGAGCGTCGGCCAGAAATGCACTTTGCCCCAGAACTCGCTCATCTTTCGACCAGTCGCTTTCGGGAACCAGTAATAGACGCCTGCGAAGAGTCCGAAGATCGTGCCCGGCGCGACGATGTAATGAAAGTGCGCGATCACGTAATAGGTATCGTGCAAATAAAGGTCGGCCGAATTGAACGCCAGCGGGATGCCCGTAAGACCGCCGATGCCAAACATCGGTAGAAACGCGATGGTGAAAAGCATCGGCACATTGAAGCGAATGGAGCCGCCCCAAAGTGAGATGAAAAAGGCGCTCAAGATAATCACTGATGGAATGGAGATCAGTAACGTGGTCGTCTGGAAAAATGCGCTGACCGCTGTCCCCATGCCGGTGAGCCACATGTGATGGGCCCAGACGATGAACGACAGAAAGCCGATCGTCAGCACGGAAAAAACAAGCGATTTGTATCCCCACAGCGGCTTGCGCGAATTGTTCGCCAGAATTTCGGCCACAATCCCGAATGCTGGCAAAATCAGAACGTAAACCTCAGGGTGCCCGAGGAACCAGAACAAGTGCTGCCACAAAAGCGGGCTCCCACCGCCGCTGATGGACACTGGCGCGCCATTCACGACCAGCCCGCTCGGAAGGAAAAAGCTGGTATGCGCGACCCGATCCATCCATTGCATTATGATCGCGGCTTCGAGCGGCGGGAATGCCAGGAGCAACAGAAACGCGGTTACAAATTGCGCCCACACAAAGAATGGCAGCCGCATCCAGGTCAACCCTTTGGCGCGCAATTGAATGATAGTGGTGATGAAATTAATGGCGCCGAGCAACGACGACGTGATCAGAAAAATAAAGCCGGTCAGCCAAAGCGTCTGACCATTCAAAATCGGAAGATGCCCCGGGCCGGTGTCCGCGAATGCTGCCAGCGGCGTATAGGAAGTCCAGCCACTCTTGGCTGCGCCGCCAGGCACGAAGAAACTGATGAGCATAATGATTCCGCCAACCACAAACGCCCAAAAACTTGCAGCGTTCACTTTGGGGAACGTCATGTCCGGCGCGCCGATTTGCAGTGGCACGACGAAATTGCCGAAAGCCGCGAACGCCACCGGCACGACTCCCGCGAAAATCATGATCGTGCCGTGCATCGCGCCTAATGAATTGTAAAAATCGGGCGTCATTTTGCCGTCCGGCATCGAGCCCACGCCGAAAATGTGCGGGAGCCATTTGCCAATCACCGGTAGTGCCTGGCCGGGATAGGCCAGTTGCCAGCGCATCAACATCATCAGGCAAAAACCGAAGAACAAAAAGACCAGACCGCAGAGGCCGTACTGGATACCGATCACCTTGTGGTCAGTGGAGAAAATATATTTTCGCCACCACCCAAGCTCGTGGTGCTCGTGTTCGCCCGCGTGGGCGTGTGGGTCGTGATGCGTCTCGACAGAAGCAGAAGAATCCATTTCAGGAAAAAGTTATCATTTAAATATCTAGAGGGAAACGCGGTTTGCAAAGCCGAAAAACATTTTCGCAGACCAAAAACGGCGCGCCCGGCGGTTCTGCTCGCGAACACTTTTGGAGTCGCTCGTTACCGACTGGGAACCGTCGCTGCTAAGCGCCGGTGTTCCACCATTTCGACAAGCGCGCTTTCGGAATTTCCGGGATGGAGGCCTTGTCATAGTGCGAGGTGTCGTTGAAGAGGGTCAAGCGCGCGCGTGTCGGGTCTCGAAAATCTACAATATTCAATGCGGCCGGTTTTTGGTCGAGATTATCGCGATATCGCCGCGGATCGAATCCGAGCAACGAACTCAGTAAAAGTCTGATCGTCGCCTTGTGAGACACAACCAGAATCTTTTCGCCGGGATGGTCGCGTACCAAATCGATCAATGCTGGCAAAGCGCGCGCCGTTACGGCCAGCCCGCTCTCTCCGCCTGGTGGGGCAAATGTATAGGGGTCCTTTTCCCATTCGGCTATTTCAGCCGGAAATTTTTCTTCCACGTCGCGCCGCTTCATCCCTTCCCAGTGACCGTGCGAAATTTCCCGGAAACCGTTCCGTGTCTGCATTTCGAGATCGTGCGGCGCAGCGAGAATCCGCGCGGTCTCGACCGTCCGACCAAGTGGTGACGTGTAAATGGCAGTAATTCTTGCGTGACTTAACCTCTCGGCAAGGCGCCGCGCTTGTTCGCGGCCCTCTTCGGACAATTCGACGTCCGTCACACCAGCGAACCGATCCTCGTCGCTCAGAATGGTAGCGCCATGCCTCACCATGAAAATGCGCGTTGCAGGTGCCGTCATAAGACCGATTTGTCATGACGCAAATTTCCTCAAAAGGCAATCGTCATTCCGAGCGAAGCCGAGGAACCCCGCAGCGCAACACAGGTAACTTCACGGGATGTCTCGACTCCGGTCGACATGACGAAGGCATGTTTGGCGTTACATATTGCCATGTGGGAAAAGAATCCCAGCCGCGCTCCATCATTCACCTCGACATGGATTGCTTCTATGCCGCGATCGAGGTTCGCGACCGCCCTTCATTGCGCGGTAAGCCTGTGGCGGTGGGGGGCGCGCGCGATCGGCGTGGCGTGTTGACCACGTGCAATTATGAGGCGCGCAAATTCGGAGTGCGTTCGGCGATGCCAACGTTTATGGCGCTGCAACGTTGCCCGGATTTGATCGTACTGCCGACGCGTTTCGATGTCTATCGACGCGAAGCTGCAGTCATTCGCGGAATCCTGTATCGGTTCACGTCCTTGATCGAACCTTTGTCGCTCGACGAAGCTTATCTCGATGTCAGCGCCCATTCCGGAGCACCGGGGCCGCTCGCACAGGTGATCCGCGGGACAATCTTTCGGGAAACGAAGCTCACTTCATCAGCCGGAATTGGTCCAAATAAGTTGATCGCGAAGATCGCCAGTGAAATGAACAAACCGAACGGCCAATTTGAAGTGAAACCAGAAGACGTGCCCGGTTTCATGCAAGGTTTGCCGG
>JBKPGQ010000055.1:0-17978 GCA_046729455.1 Verrucomicrobiota bacterium | reverse complement strand
GGAAAAAGTAAAAAAACGGCTGATCGAATATTTGGCCGTGCGCAAACTTAATCCGGAGGGGCACGGTGCGATCCTCTGTTTTCTCGGGCCGCCGGGCGTGGGCAAAACCAGTCTCGGTCAATCGATTGCCGACGCGCTGGGCCGCAAATTTGTTCGAATCAGTCTCGGCGGGATGCGCGATGAAGCGGAAATTCGCGGTCATCGTCGCACTTACATTGGCTCGATGCCTGGCCGTATCATCCAGGAACTGCGGCGCTGCGGGACGCGCAACCCTGTTTTCATGCTCGACGAGATCGACAAGATCGGCGCCGATTTTCGTGGTGACCCCGCCAGCGCATTGCTCGAAGTACTCGACCCGCGGCAAAACAATGCGTTTGTCGATCGTTATCTCGATGTGCCGTTCGATCTGTCCCAGGTGATTTTCATCGGCACGGCAAATTACATCGACGGCGTGCCCGAACCGTTGCGCGACCGGATTGAAGTGATTTCACTTCCCGGCTACACCGAGCGCGAGAAACTCGAGATCGCCAAACGATATCTTGTCAGGCGACAGTTGGAGGAGAACGGACTCAAGCCCGAGCAGATCGAATGGCAGGACGAAGCGCTCCGCCGGATCATTAACGATTACACACACGAAGCGGGCGTTCGCGAGCTTGAGCGCCAGATCGCGTCTGTCTGCCGTGGAATTGCGTCTCAGGTGGCGCGAGGAAAAATCGAGCACGCCACCGTCACGCCCGAGCTGGTGGCCGAAATGCTCGGCCCGGCGAAATACGTTCGTGAAACCAAACTGAAAACGAGCAAGCCGGGCGTTGTCACAGGGCTGGCTTACACGCCTGCCGGTGGCGAAGTGCTGCACATCGAAGCAACCCGTTATCCGGGCAAAGGCAACGTCACGCTCACCGGTCACATTGGCGAAGTGATGAAAGAATCGGTCCAGGCAGCATTCAGCCTTGTCCGCAGCCGCAACAGCGAGATCGGCGCCAAGGCGGAGGATTTCCGCAGCATCGACGTGCACGTGCACGTGCCTGCGGGTGCAGTCCCGAAAGATGGCCCCTCTGCCGGCATCGCCATGTTTACCGCGCTTGCCTCGCTTTTTAGCAACACGCCAGTGCGTCCCGACGTCGCCATGACGGGCGAAATCACGCTGCGCGGACTGGTTCTGCCGATCGGCGGTTTGAAGGAAAAAAGCCTTGCTGCGATGCGCGCCAGCATTTCCACGGTCATCATTCCCAAGCTCAACGAAAAAGATCTTGTCGACGTGCCTGAAGAGGCGAAACAAAAACTCAAATTCGTCCCCGTCGAAAACGTCGATCAAGTTCTGGAAGCCGCACTGGAGAAAAATGGGGCCACGATTCCGTCAGATAACTGACTCGAAGGCGTAATTTGGGGACCGGTCCCCGGAGGAACCCACAAAAAGGTCGCGCTCGAATAGGTAAGAGGTCGGGATGAGCCGGCGCTTTTATCTGGAGCGGTTCTTACTGTGAGATCACGCTCCAGCCAGCGGGAAGAGTCGGGCCGTACGCCGAGCCGACGTACACGTTATTGTTGAGATACCAGATCGCTGTTTGTCGCGTGCTCGCTTTGTAAAGCAGATAGTCCGGGCCTCCGTCGCCATTGAAGTCGGCTGCAGCTACCAGCTGCCAGCGGCTGGACAGGGTCGGGCCGTAGGCGGCACCGACGACCGTTGGTCCTGACACGTTGGGATCACGTTGCTCCGCCCGTGCGAGACGACGGTTGGGGCACAGGTACTCGTGTCCCCACTATCATTATCTCGCCGCTCGCGCGCAGCGGTTATATTGATCGCAGGGAATATGAAACTGTCTCAATTCTGAAGTTTTTGGAATTCCGTTTTAATCTCGCGCCACTGGCGGCGCGCGATGCCGATCCTGCCGTGAACGACCTCGTTGACGCCTTTACGCAGTGAACCCAGGAATTTGCTACCGATGGGTTAGGTTGCGCCACAGATAGACCCAGAGCCGGGCGCCTCGGGACAGAGCTTCTTCGAGGCGCCCGTTGCTTTTTTAAAGATAGCGCGACAAACAGGACGCAGGTGGATAGGTTTCTCCGAAGACGATGGCAAAAATGACGGCCAAGTCACCTAGATTTGCCAACGCGTTCCACCAACGTGTGGAATTCACCACGCTTCTGTGTTCGCCCTTTGCTCGATTTGCTCGAGACTCGGGTCGGTGCTGCGAATCCAATCACGCGTTTCGTTGATTTGAGTTGGATTCACTGCAATCGCGCGCGGAATCGGCTGCGGAATCTGCTCGGCTCGCGCAACCAATTGTCCATCAAACTTCACCGGTTTCGCGCGTTTGATCGGAAACTTCCAGTGATGACCGAATTTGTAGAGCGCGTAGAACATCGTCTTAGCTTCAACAGCGCTCACCCCGCTGCACCGCATGGCGTAGTAGAACATGCGGTCGCAATCTTGCCAGGGCCGTTTCTTATCCCCGTACGCGACATCGTGCAGCACGGAGGCATTCCGATATCTTCCTTCGAACGGCCCGCCCATGAACGACCAGAGGTAGCGCGGAATGGAGGCGCCATCGACAACCGATCCGATCGGAGCGACCCAGACGTTGCCATTCGGATCTGTGTAACGCAGCTCGGTTAACAACGTCATTGTCCGTCCATCGGGATTCCACTTGGTCACCGGCTGGCCATTGTAAAAGCCCCATTTGGTTGCGCCTGGAACGATTTGGTCGGCTCCGGGAACTTGGGCCTTATCCGACACGCACGCTGCGAAGGCCGCAACGAAAAACACAAACGACTGAATGATTTTTCTGTTTTCCATGTGAGATCAAAAACGTTTAACGCTCAACGCTCAAGATTCAACCCTCATGTGGCGCTTTGTGTCGATCTCTCAACAATGGCGGGGTGCGGAATCTAACGTGTGGTTTGCGCGACCGCTTCGTCTCTGACGAGTTCGTCTTCTTGCTTTGGATTTGAAGGTGTGATCGGTTCGCCTTCGGTTTGTTTTCGGTACGGCTGGAGATAAAACATCATGAACACGCCGATCACGACGAGCAGCGAACCAATCCATTTCAATAGCCAGCCGGGATCGCGCAAAATCTGCACAGTGCTTTGTCCGAGGTTTTCCGGGTTCCAGGACGCCTGGGAGATTTTGTAAGTGAGTCCCGTCCAGGTGCGCCACCAATTGCCCGGATAACTGAATGGATGATTCATCCAGCACGAGCCTGTGGCAGTCTCGCCGTCTGCAGTAACAATCTGCAGGGTACTCTTGAATCCCGCAGGGCTGTCACTGCCTTCATTCCGTTTTACTTCGAAGTTGAGCAGTTCCAGTCCGATTGGCAGCCACACCGTTTTCCAGCCGTAGGCAACCATAGTCGGACTGGGTGAAGTGGGAATTGCAATCTGCCAACCCGCTGGAGCCCATCGTTCAAAGGTTTCGCCATTTTGCTGAATGCGGACGCGCACTCCATCTGGCAAATCAGTGCTTGCTGGGGCTGTCTCGGAATTAGCGGGGTTGAAATCCATCGAGCTCGCCGCGTGCGGTATCTTCTTATCAACCGTTAGTTGCCAATCCGCCCAACCGGTCGGCAGTGGCTTGTCCAACTCAATCTTGCCGCTTGATCTGCCGTTCTTTCGTGACAGGAGCTCGTAACTGATCGTGCCATCCTCGGCGATAAACAACGTTAGATGATTCGGCGTTCCTTCGCCGGGCGGGGGCATTGATGGTGGACCTCCGGTTGTAGTGAGGTCTTGATTACTTCCGTGTGGATTTGTTTGGGGTTCGCTGGCGGGGACACCTTTACCTCGGATTGTCACAAGTACTGCGGGATTGTTTGGCTGATCGCTTAGGGAATTGGGTTTGCCATTCTCGATTCGAAAATCAGCCCAGTAGTCATCGATTTTGAGTGCGAACGGCGTACCGGCGATTGCGACCTCGTGACCGAGATTTCCTGCAACGTCGAAACTGGCTTCTTTTTCGCCTAATGAAACAAGAACCCGTCCCTTGTTGCCGTTCTGAGGTTGTTCCAGGCGCACTTTTGCCCCGGTGCTCCCGCCCTTGCGAACACGACCAATCTGTTCCTCAGGCGCCTTGCTAAAGGCGAAAATTGATTCTTCAAGGTCTGTCGCTTGATCCTTCGGATTCGCTTCGCTTTCCGAAGGCGGACGGCTTCCCGCAACTGCGGGATCCCTACCACTTGACGATGTTGGTGCCGGCGCGGTGCCGCGTTTGAGTTCGATGTTGGCCAGACCCATGGAGAAATTTCCGTTCTGCGGATCGTCGGCGAGTAGCCAGCTATCGAGATGTTGGTTCATCATCGCGGTGGCAATAGTGAAATGCAGCGCTGGCGCTCCACCGTCGTTCAGTGGCTTTGGGTTGAGCTTTGCTTCGATCGTTGGGGCGTAATCAATAATTCTCAAATGCGCGCCGCTCGCGAGCAGGCCAAGGTCGCGCGGCTGCTGGGGCGTCGGCGGATGGTGCAAAAACTCGGCGGGATAGCCTTTTACGATTCCATCCACATCGTGGATGCGCAGCTGACGTTCGTCGACCAGGAGCCGATTTGTCGGTCGTTCGCCTTTGAAAAGCGTTATTGTTCCTTCGATTCCCCAAATCCTGCCGATCAGCGATCCGATCAGCAGCGTGATGATACCGAGATGTGTGATGAGAAACGCGAGATGATGTTTGCGCCAGGGCCAACGAGAGAGCGCGGAACAGGCAAGGTTTGCCCCGAGCAAAACAAGCCAGAGATTGAACCACGGAGCCCCATAAACATAGGCGCGTGCAACCTTCGCATCGAAACTTGACTCATAGAGTGTACCTGCTATCGCGGCGACGATGATCACCGCAAGCAATACGACCGCGAGTTTAAGCGATGCGAAAAATTCGAAGATCGGATTGTGTTGCCATGCGGGTTGGGCAGATGAATTCGAGTTTGCCATTTGCGGATTGACACTTTCAGCGAGGGGGCGCGAGGCTTCAATAGTCGAATTTGTCCGATGGCAGCCGAGTCGTTAGCGACGATCCAAGTCGATGGGGCGCAAATCGCTTATCGTCGAATTGGGAATGGCCGACCACTCGTCGCCCTGAATGGATTCGCCGCGACAAGTGCGGACTGGGATCCTTCGTTTATCGACAGACTCGCATCATCGAACCAGCTCATCCTTCTAGACAATCGTGGGATTGGTGGCTCCACGGACGATGGACAGCCATTTGATATCGCCAGACTCGCCGATGATGCGGCGCGAGTAATCGAGACGCTCGGTATCGAGCTGGTAAACGTGCTCGGGTGGTCGATGGGTGGTTTCATTGCCCAGACGCTGGCCCTGCGGCAGCCGGGACGTATTAACAAACTCGTCTTATTATCGACGGACCCCGGAGGGGCTAATGCAGATCTCGCCTCAGCCGAGGTGTGGTCGCAACTCATCGATATGTCCGGGACGCCCCAGGAGCAGGCGCGTCGACTACTCTCATTGCTTTTTCCAGGTGCTGTCGCCGAATCGATTTATCGCGAATTCGGCGATATCGTAGCAATTGCGCGTGCGCAGCTATCTCCGAGCCTCGTTAATCGTCAGGCCGCGGCGATGGATGCGTGGCACCGCACTGGTATCGGGAACATCTCGCGAGAGATGAATGTACCCGTGCTAATTGCCACCGGCACGGCCGATATCGTGATTCCGCCGTCCAACGCATTGAGGCTGGTTAACGCTATTCCCGGGGCTTGGCTGGCGCAATTCAACGGTGGTGGCCACGCTTTCATGGCCCAGTATCCACGTCCGCTCGCCGACCTAATAAATAGCTTTCTCGCACTTGGCTGAATAATTCAACCGTGCGGTTCTACCATCGACGCTCAACGCGTCCAAGCTTTCCAGCGTTTGCGGATCGGCTTTGCGTAGCGATCGACGTCGATCTTTTTCAGTCGTTTCACGCCATCTTTCATCGCGTCGGCCGATCTTTCATATTTTTCCCTGGCTGATTTGAACAACGGCCAAAGAAAAGGCAGCGAGAGAATGCTCCAGTTGAGATCCCCCAGCGGCGACTTTACCTCGATTTCTGCCTTTCGCTCGCTAGTCGATGCAAAGCGGATCGCTAACCCAATCGCGATTCCGAGCCCTAGCGCACCGAGAATGGTCGGCACGGGATTTTCGCGTACGAAATATTCAGTACGCTCCCGCGCGCGGCTGGCTTTCTCCTTTGTTTCATCCCACGTGTGGCTTACAGCGGTGGAAAATTTGCTTGTTGCTTGACGAAACTGCTCACGCCCACCCGAGCCAATTTGCTGTTCGCCCGGTTGAACCGGCGTCGGCAGCGGTTCGTCCCTCGTAAGATTGTTTTCGTTCGGATTAATCATACAAAAGAAAATCGAAACTCAGAGCCCCCTTGCGTCTCTGAGGAGTAGAGATTGTAGCGGCGGTCTGTGACCGCCGAGGATACATCGTAAATTTAGTTATTACCGGCGCTCATAGAGCCGCCGCTACAGCAATTGGCGATACGCATCATAACTATCCCCATCCCAAAGAACGAAAATCACTTTGTCGATTCTGTCCTTACTCGCGAGGAAATCTCGCGTGGCTTTCACCGCGATCCGAGCTGCGTCTGAAATTGGATAGCCATATGCGCCGCAACTGATTGCGGGGAAAGCGATCGTCTTGATTCCATTTTCAACCGCGAGCTGCAATGAGTTCCTGTAACAATTCGCCAACGTCTCAGGCTCACCGTGTTTTCCTCCTCTCCAAACCGGACCAACTGTATGAATGACAAAACGCGCGGCCAAACGATATCCGCGAGTGATTTTCGCTTCCCCGGGCTGACAACCGCCAAGCGTCCGGCATTCGGCAAGCAACTCGGGTCCAGCGGTGCGATGAATTGCGCCATCAACTCCTCCGCCGCCGAGGAGCGTCGTGTTCGCCGCGTTCACAATCGCATCGAGATCAAGTTTGGTGATATCGCCCTGGATGATCTCGATCTGTCCGATGGTCATGGCGCCAGTCGCTCGATGAGCCAACCGCCATCGGTCTGTCGAGTGTAACGAAAGCGATCGTGCAGGCGGTTCGGACGACCCTGCCAAAATTCGATCGTATCCGGTCTCATTCGATATCCACCCCAATGCGGCGGTAGCGGAATGTGTTCGTTACCAAACCGTTCGGTCATCTCGGCCATGCGCGCGTCCAACACGCGCCGCCCATCAAGCACCTGGCTTTGACGCGACGCCCAGGCGCTCAACTGACTTCCGACTGGACGCGAATGAAAATAAGTTTGCGATTCTTCGCGTGAAGTTTTTTCCACTTTGCCGCTGATGCGAACCTGTCGGTCTAGTTCAATCCAGTAAAATGCCAGCGCCGCGTACGGGTTCACTTCAAGTTGCTTTCCTTTTTCGCTCTCGTAGTTGGTAAAAAAAACGAAGCCATCCTGGTCGAAGCCTTTCAGGAGAACAATTCGCACCGATGGTCTGTGGTCAGGCCCGGCTGTGGCCAGGCTCATTGCATTGACGTCGCGGATACCGGCCTCGATCGCCGCGGTAAACCAGTTTCCAAATTGTTTGATCGGATCTGGATTAAGATCGCTCCGGCGCAGCCCTTTTGCCGCGTGTTCGTAACGCGAAGCAGTGGGATCACGTGGCGTTTCCATCACGATCAAGGCATCCTCAGATAATATTGCGCCGCAAATGTATTGTCGAACCGCGGCCCAGGTTCAGAAAGATCTGTTCGTGTTTGCGACTCAAACAGCTCACAGAGCCGTGGCTACAGGCGTCGGCGCAGCGCTTTGGCGCAGCTTCTCGATGACTTTTGGAACGACTTCAATCGCGCGATCAATTTCCGCATCGGTATTGAACCGGCCAAGAGAAAAGCGCAGACTCCGTCGGGCCCCATCCCCGCTTGAATTCATTGCCCGCAGCACGTGCGAAGCTTCTTGTGAACCGGTCCGACAGGCCGAGCCGGCCGAGCAACAAATACCCTGTCGATCCAACAAGAGAAGAGCTGCTGAAGATTCGATGCCTTCAAATGAAAGACTCGATGTGTTTGAAAGCCGCGCCACACCCGTACCATTCACTGATGCGCCGCTAATTGTTTCGAGCACCGATTTTTCAAAGCGATCGCGCATGGAGCGAATATCGCATTTCCCTTCTGCGAGGTACCTCAGAGCCAGCTCGGCCGCTTTTCCTAGGCCAACAATTGAGGCGACGTTTTCCGTTCCGCCCCGACGGCCGTTTTCTTGGCCTCCGCCAGCAATCAACGGATTAAACTTTGTTCGCCGGTTGATATAAAGCGCGCCCACGCCTTTCGGGCCATGAAATTTGTGCGCGGAAAGAGAGAGAAAATTGATCGCGGTATCGCGCAGACGCATCGGCATTTTCCCGATAGCTTGCACGGCGTCCGTATGAAACAGCGCACCTTTCTCGCGGCAAATGTCGGCAATTTTCTCGATGGGAAATACAACGCCGGTCTCGTTATTCGCCCACATGATCGAAACAAGGCCAGTCTGCGGACGGATTGCGCCTTCTAATTCCGTCAGATCGAGATTGCCATGTTGATCGACGCCGAGAAATGTGACGTTGCATCCTACTTTTTCGAGATCCTGACAAGGGCGCAGCACGGCGCTGTGTTCGACCGCGCTCGTGATCAGATGTTGGCCGCGCGGTTCAAACTGCACCGCGGAATTGATCACGGCATTATTGGATTCAGTGCCGCCGCTAGTAAAAACAATTTCTTTCGGTTCACAGCCGAGCAACGCAGCGAGGCGTTCCCGCGCAAGATTTATGGCATTTCTAGCCGTGGCCGCGAAGCCGTATCCACTCGAAGGATTTCCGTAATATTTCGTCAAAAACGGCAGCATTTCCTCCATCACAGCGGGATCGAGCTGTGTCGTAGCGTTGTTATCCAGATAGATGATTTCGCTCTCAGCCATTGCCGACATTGTAACTGATTGAGCGTTCGCGCTACAACCTTAATGGAGTTGTCATTACTCTATTACTCCACTACTCCATTATTCAATGATTTCGATCTGGGAGCTGGCGAACCCGCAACTGCGCGAGATCGCGATCTACCACCCGGGAAAGCCGATCGAGGAAACGGCTCGCGAACTTGGCCTCGATCCAAGCGCAATCATCAAGCTGGCTTCGAACGAGAACCCGCTGGGACCGTCTCCCAAGGCAATGGAGGCGATGCGTGATGCCTTGGAAAAAGGTCACCTTTATCCCGACGGCGGCGGATTTCGCCTATGTAACGCGTTGGCAACCAAACTAGGCCTCGGCCCGGAGAACGTGATTCTTGGCAATGGTTCAAATGAAGTGCTCGAATTTCTTGGTCATGCGTTTCTCAATCCCGGTGACGACGTCGTCACGTCTCAGTATGCGTTTGTCGTCTACAAATTGATCGCGACATCGTTTGGCGCGAACATAATCGAAGTGCCCAGCCCGGATTATCAGCAGGATCTGAACGGAATGCTCGCTGCGATCACACCAAAGACTCGGCTCATTTTCGTCCCCAACCCAAATAATCCAACCGGAACGCTGATTTCACAGCGGGCGATAGACGATTTCATCGCGCGCATCGCTGAAAACGTAATTGTCGTTTTCGATGAAGCCTATTTCGAATTCCTTGATCGTCCCCCAGATACGCTGCAGTTCGTTCGCGAAGGACGAAACATTGTTGTCCTGCGCACGTTTTCGAAGATTCACGGACTGGCCGGTTTGCGTATCGGGTATGCCGTTGGGCCGGTTGATCTGATAGAGGTGCTTCACAAAACAAGGCAGCCGTTTAATGTGAACAGCATCGCTCAAGTCGGTGCGCTCGCAGCGCTGGAAGATGACGAGCATCTGCGCGAGACAAAGCGCGCAATCGATGAAGGCCGCGCTTATCTGCACGAACAATTTTCCAAAATGAAAATTCCTTTTGTGCCCGGGAGGGCGAATTTTGTGATGGTAAATGTTGGCGACGGACATGCGATCTTCGAGAAACTGCTACGGCAAGGCATCATTGTGCGCCCGCTCAAGGGGTACAACCTGCCCGAATGGGTCCGCATTTCGGTTGGCACAATGGAGGAGAACAAGAAATTAGCCGAGGCATTGAAAGAAGTGATGCGCAGCCAGTAGGCAGCAGAGAAATTACCGTTGAAAAGCCGCGGAGCACCGCCGCCTTGAGCACTAGCAAAGCGATGTTGTTCGCGCAATTTGGCATCCGAGGCGGTTGCCCTACAATTTGCTAGGGCTATGACCGTTTCCGACACCATTGCTGCCATCTCAACTCCGCCCGGAGAAGGCGCTATTGCCCTTGTCCGCGTCTCAGGCGCGAATGCGATCGGCCTAGCGGACAAAATCTTCCATGGCAAAGAGATGCCATCGCAATTCGAGCCGCACGTGCAGCATTTTGGTGAAGTTTTCGGCCCAGAAGGCCGATTGATCGATCAAGCAGTGCTTTCCGTCCATCGCGCGCCCGCCAGTTACACCGGAGAGGATTTGATTGAGATCAGTTGCCACGGCGGAACGCTGGTTTCTGCAAAAGTCCTTGAAGCGTGCCTGCGCGCCGGTGCGCGCGCGGCGCGTCCGGGCGAATTTACCGAGCGCGCTTTTCTCAACGGCAAAATGGACCTAACTCAAGCGGAGGCAGTAATCGACCTGATCCGCGCGAAGACCGATCTCGCTCTGCGCTCGGCTACCGAACAACTCGAAGGCAGGCTCGGAGCGCAAATCAGCAAAATTCGTGATGAACTGGTCGAACTGCTCGCACACATCAATGCATCAATCGATTTTCCAGAGGAGGGCATAACACCGGATTCAGACGAAACACTGCGCGCGCGACTCGATTCTGTCCGCGAAAAAATCACAGCGTTGCTCGCCACTGCTGATCAAGGACGCATTCTGCGTGAAGGCGTGCGCGTCGTAATTTACGGAGCAACGAATGCCGGGAAATCGAGCTTGCTGAATCGACTCCTTGGTTACGATCGCGTGATTGTGAGCGATACGCATGGCACAACGCGCGACACCATCGAGGAGACTGTCAATCTCGACGGCGTTCCGATCCGTTTGCTTGATACGGCTGGTTTGAGAACTTCCACCAGCGAACTCGAGCGGGAGGGCATCGCGCGTACGGAGAAATCGCTGCAATTAGCCGATCTGCGTCTCCACATCGCCGACCGCAACACGCCAAAACCTGCGCATTTCAAGGAACGCAATCACGATTCCAACGAAATTGTCGTTCTAAACAAGGGCGATCTGCCTGAGAACAGGGACTGGAAGGATTTCCATGCGTTGCGCATTTCGTGTGTCACGGGGGAAGGCGTGCCACAGTTGCAAAAGGAGATTCTGGCCCGGATCGCGAAACAAAATCTAAAACCGGAGAGCACGCTCGCGATTAACGCTCGCCATCGCGACTGTCTGCGTCGCGCTCTTGAATCATGTGATCGGGCCGCGGCAGCACAGGCCGATGGACTGTCGCCGGAATACGCTGCGATTCATCTTAATGAAGCATTGCGTGCATTCGGCGAAGTAATTGGCGTTGTCGATGTAGAACAGATTCTCGACTCTGTGTTCGGCCAGTTTTGCATCGGGAAATGAGCGATGATAGGGCGCGACCGCCAGACGCGCCGACGATTTCGAGCGCGAGCACGATTACGAGCAGGAACACGAGCGGACGCCAATGAAAAATCTCTACGAGCGACTCGTTAGGCCGCTGCTGTTTTCGCTTGAAGCGGAGACCGCACATCATTTCACAATCGCATCGCTTCACAGGGCTTCGCATTTTGATCCTGCGCTGCGCGCTTTGAAGCGGTTTGCGCCGCCGTCGAAACCAAAAAGTCTGTTTGGGTTGAACTTTCCGAATCCGATTGGCCTCGCCGCCGGGCTGGACAAAGACGGCGTCGCCCTGCCGGCATGGGCGGCGCTTGGATTTGGTTTCATCGAGATCGGGACCGTGACCGCCATGGCACAACCGGGAAATCCCAAGCCGCGTATCTTTCGACTGCCCGAACAAGAGGCGGTCATTAATCGTCTCGGATTTAACAATGACGGCGCCGATGCGATCGCAGAGCGGTTGAGCGGACTGCGTGAGAGTGGACGATGGCCCGCAGTTCCAGTCGGAATCAATATTGGCAAATCGAGGACGACGCCCCTTGATCGCGCAACCGACGATTATCTCTACTCGTTTCGATTGCTTCGCGATTTTGCCGACTACATCACATTAAACGTGAGTTCGCCGAACACGCCGGGCCTAAGGGAACTACAGGAACCCGCGGCGCTATCACGATTGCTGCACGCGATCGGCAGTGAGCCGGGGCCGGTTATGAAGCCGCTCGTTGTGAAGATTTCGCCTGATCTGTCGCGGGTCGAATTGGAAGCGGTCCTTGCAGCGTGTGAAGAAAACGGGGTCGCGGGAATCATCGCGACGAATACGACGTTGGATCATTCCTCGATTCAGCCGGAGCTCGACGAGCAAGGTGGTTTGAGCGGCGCACCGTTGTGCGAGAAATCGACTGCGGTGGTACGCAGCATCGCTGCAAATTCCAAAATTCCAGTGATCGCCTCCGGTGGAGTCTGCGATGCAAAATCCGCTCGCGAAAAATTCGACGCAGGTGCGCGGCTTGTTCAGCTGTACACCGGATTCGTTTATCGCGGTCCGCAACTTCTCCGCGAAATCGTCGAGAAATTGTAGGGCCGGGCGCATTGCCTGCTCTCGCTACGGGTTGGCAATCAGAGCGGTTGCCATACAGTTCATCGATTTTTGAATGAAACTTTCTCGAAAGATTCTGAAATTTACCAAGCCGCTGACCTACCGGCGTGGTTTGCGCAAAGCGCAACGCTCGATTTTTCGCATTCCGCTTCAGCCAATGCTGGCAAAAATCGATGAAGCACGCGCCGGAGAAATCCAGCAGCGCTATGCGAATTCCACGGCTGGATACGCCAAATACGCGAACATCGAGCCGTGGTTGCGATTGAATCGCGAACGCGTGCAGGATTTGAAACTCCATCGTTCAGAGCCGAAACGCGTTCTCGATCTCGGGTGCGGTGGCGGATTTTTCTTGTTCATCGCGAAAAACCTCGGCCATTCGGTAATGGGCTTGGATATCGAGCACGTCGCTCTTTTTACCGAATTGCTCGAGCTTTTCGATGTTCCGCGCGTCGTTTGGAGGATCAGCGCGTTCGAACCATTGCCCGATCTTGGTCAGAAGTTCGATTGGATCACCGCTTTCTCGGCCAACTTCTACCTTTATCACCCATCGAAGGAGCGCTGGGAGACAGCGGAGTGGGATTTTTTTCTGGGTGATTTGCAGCAACACCTCGCCCCGGGCGGCAAGATTTTCTTTGGGCTCAATCCTCTCTACGACGGCGATTACTACACGCCGGATCTGCGCGATCTTTTCATAAGCCGCGGCGCGAACATCGAGCGCGAACGTATCTTCTTCGAGAACGGAGTGCGCTTCTAGCGCGGCTGAGGCAGACAATCCTGTCTGCCAAACGATACTCGCTCGCGTTACCAGTCGCAGGTATGATTGCCTGCGTCACTACGGCGTCGCCGGCGGTGGTTCGGGGGCGAAGTCGTGGGGGCCGTGACGATGGCGCCAGCGCCGATGTCGCTCTTCGATTTGTTGAAGTTTTTGCCGTTGTTCGTCGGTAAGATTGGCCGCGATTTCCTTGTGCGCGTCCGCCATGATCTCATGAACGCGCCGGCCCGTGTCGCGCCGTATCTCCTGGAGCTGAGCAGCCGTTTTATCGACAATTGGCGAAACTTTTGCGACCTGTTCGGGTGTCAAACTTAGTTCTGTGCGAAGCCGCTCTTTCATTCTGGCGCCTACCAGCTTTGGATGGTGAAACTCGAAGAAAAGGTGCCGGGCGTAAAATCCGCCCAAAGCAGCGCCAGCGATTCCACCGGCGACGAATACCAAAAGGAAACCGGCGATAAGTTTCCACTTCAGCACTTGGTTCATTGCGAAAACTCATCCTGAATGGCCGTGTCCGCGATGGCGAACTCATTCGTGTAGTCGTTGAGTTGTTCCCGGCTTTGTTTGATCTCGCGAATCGCCGCCAGCGCCGAAATAGCAATCACTACCGCCGACAAAAGGGCAACGCGCCGGAGTAATGACGCAATACCGTTCGGCCTCGCAGCCACAGCATGCCAGAGCGCGATCACGCGAGTATCGAATCCAAACGGCATCTCAGCCGGGACCTCGTCGTCGCCCGTCCGCGCCGCTGATCGGAACAACCGATCCAATTCATGATCGTTCATACTCCCTCCTTTGCCGAAATCCTGGAGAGGTATTCTTTCATTTTTTGTCGTGCTCGAAACGCCCGTACTTTAACGAGCGCCGCGCTCCAGCCGGTGATTTTACGGACCTCTTCAACCGAACGTCCTTGGAAGTATAGCAAATCAATTGCCAGCCGCTCGACGGGTTTGAGCGCAGTGAGGAGATGTTCAACCAGTTGGCGCGAAGCAAACCGCTGGTCCGGAGCCAACTCATCGGCAGAGGTTGTCAGGTTCTCAATCACAGCTTGCTCTTCCACGCTCAAATCGGCGTGGCGAAGCTCCGGTCGTATTTTCTCCCACTCGATTTGGTTGAGGCAAGTATTAACCGCAATGCGTGAGACCCAGTGCTCCAGCGGTACCTTGCCGGAAAATTGCGATAATTTCTGGAATACTTTGATAAAAATCATTTGGCAGAGATCCTCTTCATCCGTTCGATGCGGTCGATGAGCATGGACGATTTTGGCCACCAGCGGATAAAGCTGCCGCACCAATGCGCGAGCCGCCTCATCATCATGCTGGAGCGCAGCATGAACAAGCGCACTTGCGTCAGTATGATCCATGTAATCGAGAGCGCATCCACACCAGTAGCAATGACCGCTACCGCGGCGCTTTGGTTACAATTTTGGATGTAGAAGGGCTTGTGCCAAGCGCGTGTCGCAGGGGCGTTAAAACAAGCGAGCAGAAGGAAAATTGTAACCGGCCAGGCTGCCTATCGGTCATCACCTGCAGAAGCGAAAAGTATTTTCGCGAAACAAAATGAAACAAACTATGAAAAGAAACATATTAACGCTGGTAGCCACGGGTGCGATCGCGCTTGGCGGCTTTGTCGTTGTGCAGGCACAAGCTGGTCCTGGTGGGCCCGGGGGCTGGCATGGGCACGCATTCGGCCTGCGGCATCTAACCGAGCAGTTGGATCTGACTTCTGATCAACAGACAAAGGTTCAACCAATTCTCGATGCGGCCAAACCGCAGCTCACTGCCATTCATCAGGAGGCGATGCAGAAAGCAAAAGGAGTCATCGACAGCTCGCTATCGCAGATCCGGCCGTTGCTAACGGCTGATCAGCAAAAGAAGCTGGATGCCATCCAAAAAGCGCATCAAGACCTGATGAACGCCCACAAGGAGCTTAACGACGCAATGCAGCAATAACTTGGTTGTTCAGAGCGGTGGGGACGGCGGCGATCTGGGGAGATCGCCGCCACTTTTTTAGCGGTGTCCCCGGAGTAGGCAATTCACCTTCAGCTCTGCTTTTTGGTAAACGAAAACAGAAACACAAGGACGCCCAATCCCGCGAAAATCGCTGCGGCGACGAAGCCTGTCGTCGAAATCTCAGCGCGTGATTGAAAACCCGCTTTGAAGTGAGCAGCGATGCCGATCAGAAAGGACAGAAATCCCAGGCAGATCAGAATCACACTGATCGCTTTTTGGTCGTCGGACGAAATCTTCATTTGGTGGTGAGCAATCAAATATAGTCGGGAGAGTAAAATTCAAGTGCACGCTTTAAATACAAGGCATTAATGTGGCTGGTGCGTTGGCTTAAGCTTGGTTTTGGCCTGTTGGCTTTGTTGATTGTCGGTCTTCGGCTTAATGCCCAGATCGATCGCATTACTGGAAAGAATTTCGCCACGCGATCAGAAGTGCTGGCACGACATGGAATGGTCTGCACAAGCGTGCCCGCAGCCACAGAAGTCGGCATCGATATCTTAAAGCACGGTGGCAGTGCGGTAGATGCAGCGATTGCTGTAAACGCAACGCTCGGTTTGATGGAGCCTGTCTCCAACGGAATTGGCGGCGATCTCTTCGCGATCGTTTACAACCCGAAGGAAAACAAACTCTATGGAATCAATGGCAGCGGACGTTCACCGCTCGGTTTGAGTTATGACCAGATGAAGGCCGAACTGGCAAAACTGCATCGTGAAACGATTCCCCCGACCGGCATGTTGCCGATTAGCGTACCCGGAACAGTGGATGCCTGGGCGGAGCTGCACAAAAGATTCGGCAAACTGAAATTGAGTGATGACCTTGCGCCTGCCATTCGGTATGCCGAAGAAGGTTTTCCAGTTACGGAATTAATCGCCTATTACTGGGCATTTGGCCCAAGGCTGTACAAAGGGCTACCAGGTGCTTTTCTCGAAACTTACACGCTCGACGGAAAAGGAAGAACCCCGGCGAAGGGCGATATTTTCAAGAATCCCTCTCTCGCGAAGACCTTGCGACTGATCGCTGAAAAAGGTCGCGATGCTTTTTATAAAGGTGAGATTGCGGACAAGATCGACGGGTTCATGCGGGCAAATGGAGGCTTCTTGCGGAAAGCCGATTTCGAGAAGCATACGTCGACCTGGATCGAGCCGGTTTCGACGAGTTATCGCGGCTACGATGTCTTTGAGCTTCCGCCAAATGGCCAGGGCATTGCGGTCCTGCAGATGTTGAACATTCTCGAAGGATTTGATCTGCGCGCCATGGGACGCAATTCACCGGAGACGCTCCACACCATGATCGAAGCGAAGAAAATCGCCTGGGCCGATCGGGCGAAGTTTTATGCCGATCCATCATTCGCAAAGATTCCGCTCGCCGGTTTGCTTTCAAAAAGCTACGCAGCGGAGCGTCGCAAGTTGATCGACCCAAATCACGCCGCAAAGAAGGTCGAGGCCGGGAATCCGGCCCTCAATCAAGGTGACACGATCTATCTCTGTACCGCCGATGATGAAGGCAACATGGTCTCGCTCATTCAAAGCAACTATCGCGGGATGGGCAGCGGCATCGTGGTGCCCGGGCTCGGATTCATGTTCCAGGATCGCGGCGAACTCTTTTCCATGGATCCGGGCCATGCGAACGTTTACGCGCCGAGCAAACGTCCGTTTCACACGATCATTCCTGGTTTTGTCATGAAAGATGGTAAACCATGGGAAGCGTTTGGTGTGATGGGCGGCGGCATGCAGCCCCAGGGGCATGTTCAAGTTCTCACGAACCAGATCGATTTTGGTTTGGATGTTCAGGAAGCCGGCGACGCTTCGCGCTGGCAGCACGAAGGCGATAACGAACCGACTGGAGAAAAAATGACTGAATCAGGCGGTTACGTTGAAGTCGAGAGCGGTATTCCGTACGAGAGTGTGCGGGAACTGCGCAAGAAAGGACACGATGTGCGTTTCGATGTCGGCGGATACGGCGGTTATCAAGCGATCAGAGTCGAAATGCACAACGGCCAGCGCGTCTATGTGGGGGCAAGCGAATCACGCAAGGACGGGATGGCGGCAGGGTATTAAATTCAGGAAACGACCAACGCTCAACCTCCAACGCCCAATGTCGAACTCAAGCGGAGTTGTAGGGCGTCTGTGTCAGACGCCAAACCCAATTAATTCTTCGGCGCTTTGAGCTCGGCGAGTTTTTCTTCGGCGCGAGTGACGTCGGATTTTTGTCCGATGCCGAGCTTAAGAAGTTTTTGCTGACGACGTAAGTTGGCTTCTGCTGCCTCGAGCTCGGCCCGCTCACGTTTCGCCGTTGCGACTTGTGCGGCTTCGGTTAATTGCGCCAGCGCGGTTTTTATTGATTCCAGTTCGTCCCTGGTAATTTCGCCAGTTGCGAGTTGAGACTCCTTTTCAGCAAGTTCTTCTTTTGCACGAGCGACGCGCGCATTTGCCAGATCCGATTCGCACCGTATCACCTTCAACAACCGCTGCTCCACTTCCATTTTCGCAAGCACACCGATTTTATAGAGACGTTCTGCCCCTGCGGCATTTTGTTTTGCGCGTTCCAATTGCTTTTCTAGACGT
>JBKPGQ010000054.1:0-3852 GCA_046729455.1 Verrucomicrobiota bacterium | reverse complement strand
GCAGATTGATGCAAGCTGCCACCATCGCGCAGGAACGCGCCCATGCGCATTCGCGCTCGAGATGCTGGCATTACGTAAAAGACGCATTGCTTGCTTCCGGTGTTATCGATTCCCGCCCGAAGACCGAGCTCGCCAGGGACGCCGCATCGGAGCTCGTCAGCAATTACGGGTTCAAGAGACTCCCTGTGTCAGATCCATTCTCCGCGCCGGTCGGTTCGGTACTCGTGTACGGCACTGCGCGGAGCGTCGGCCATGTCGAACTCCGCACGCGGGAGGGTTTCGTTAGCGATTTCCGTTCGAAAACGCCGTCGCGCCGTCCTCTGCTAGGCGTTTACGCGAAATTGTAATTTTTCTCGCCGCAGTCAGGCCGAATCATCAAAGCTACCAATCGCGCCCGCCTGGCCTGAGCATTACCGATCGCCCCACGAACCGCAGTTCGTTGCTGGCGATGAATCCTAACCTCTCGTAAATCGAGCGGCCTTCGTCGGAAGCGTGAAGTATGAGTCGATCGATCTGCTCGCTCTTGGAGCAGACGATAATCTCTTTAACAAGCAGGCCCGCGATACCGCGCCGTCGCCATTGCGGTTCGGTAAAAACATTTACAATTGTTCCCTGCCGGCCTTCGCCGATTGTTGATACCTCGACTGGGCGCGGCAGGATCGGTTGCAACTGCACACCGGCGCCTCCAACAATCACTTCGGGTTTATCGACCGGACTTGCAAGCCAGCCGATGTAGCGGCCGTGATCGATCCATTGTTCCAGTCGTGTCCGCGCTTTTGCGCGTAAAATTTCAAAGGCATCACCCCAAACGTCTCCCATGTCTTGAAACATTCGCGCTCGATGCCATGCGATGATGTCGGCATCCCGCACCGTGGCGCGACGAATCTGGAAGGCGCCGGACGAAACGCGCGACACCAGATCACCATCTTCGTATTTAGGATACTGCTTTCCTTTAGCTCTTTTCATTCAGACCTACCGGATGTTCGCGATTCAATATTTAGCGCCCAACGCTCAACGTCCAACGTTGACCTCAGGCCTTAGCAAGGCGTGACAGGCCGTTTCCGAATGATACCATGCGCAAAATGGACACTGCCGATTGGGCATCGCTGAGCGACGAGGAACTTCTCGAGCGTCGCATTTCCACGCTTGGCCTGCAGCTCGAAGGCACTGCACTGGAACCGCTTATCCGGCAGTTATATGACGAACTGTCGGCGCGTGGACTCGTGTTCCATCCCCCGTGTCACGTCGGAGACGAATGGTTTGTACCAATTGGCATCCCAGCCATTTTCATTCCGTTTTTTCTCGTGCACGATCGGTTGCGCGCGCTGGAGCGCACGATGATGCTCGAGGTCGAGGGAGAGACGCCCGAATGGTTCATGAAACTGATGCGACATGAAGCGGGTCACGCTTACATGTATGCGTATCGACTTACCCGGAAGAAGAAATGGCAGGAGCTTTTCGGGCAAACTTCACGTGAGGAAACGCCGGACAGTTACCGGCCCCGCCCGTTCAGCCGCAGCTATGTCATGCATCTGGAGGATTGGTACGCGCAAAGTCATCCTGACGAAGATTTCGCGGAGACCTTCGCAGTCTGGCTTACGCCCGGGCTGGATTGGCGCAAGCGTTATGCGCGGTGGCGGGCGCTTCAAAAGCTGGAATACGTCGATGAGTTAATGCGCTCGTTAGCTGGCAAGCCCCCAGTTCATATGCCCGAATATCGCGTCGCTGATTATGATTGCTTGAATGTCAAGCTCAAGACCTACTACGCGCGCAAACGAAAGGTTTACGAAGATACGTATCCGAATTTCTACGACGCCGATTTGCGGCAGCTGTTCGCGGCGCCGGCGGGAATCAAAGCGAGCGTATATCTGCAACGGCGGCGGCGGCGACTATTGAACGCGGTCTGCCAATGGACGAACGAGAAAAAGTTCCGGGTGAACCAGCTTCTTGCCCGGCTTACCCGCCGCTGCGACCAGCTTGGGCTTCATGTGCTCAATGACGACCCGCAACAGGATTTTCGCGTCTCCGCGTTTATCACGACGCTGGTAATGAATTATCTTTTCACCGGCAAATTCAAACGCACGAAGTAGCGTGAAAAAGAAACTCAAAGTTCTCGCGCTTTTTGACGGCACAAGCCCCACAACCGTCGATCAGGATTTCACGAAGGAGCTGAAGACGAAGGACTGGAAAACCGAGGCGGACGTGATGGCCGCACTCGGCGCGGTCGGTCACACAGCGGAGCATCTTGCCATTTACGACGATGTTGATCTCGTGCGCCAAAAACTGGAAACCTTCGCTCCCGATATTCTTTTCAATCTCGTCGAACAGTTCCGGAATAACCCGGGGTTCGATCAAAACATCGTTTCGTTTTTCGAGATGCAAGGCCTGCCCTTCACCGGCTGCGGCTCGACTGGTCTCACGCTTTGCAAACACAAAGGCATTTCAAAAAAAATCCTGCATTATCACGGTATCCATGTTCCTCACTTCGTCGTCATTCCCCGCGGTCAGCGCATCGCGCGATCGAAACAGCTCAAGTTCCCAATCTTGGTAAAGCCGGTGAAGGAAGAAGCATCTTATGGGATTTCGCAGGCTTCGTTCGTCGCCAACGACGAGCAGTTCCGCGAGCGCGTGAATTTTATTCACGAGAAATATAACAGCGACGCGATCGCCGAGGAATACATTGATGGCCGGGAGCTCTACGTGAGTTTGATGGGCAACGTACGGCTGACGGTTCTTCCCATCCGCGAGCTCGTTTTTCGTGAAGTGCCGCCCAACGAACCAAAGATTGCCACCTTCAAGGCAAAATGGGACGACGAGTACCGCAAACGCTGGGGATTGGAGAATCAGTTTGCCGAAGACCTCGATCCTCAGCTCGTCAGCCACATCGAGGAGACGTGCAAACGGATTTATCGTTTGCTCACCATTGACGGCTACGCGCGCATCGACCTGCGGCTGACGCCAACCAACGAGGTTTATTTCATCGAAGCCAACCCGAATCCTATTCTCGCGAACGACGAAGACTTTGCGCTTTCAGCGGGGAAAGCGGGTTTGCCGTACGCGCAATTGATCGACCGGATCGTGCGGCAGGGCATGAACACCGTTCGCGATTAACGGGGAAAAACGTTCAGCGCGGAAGTCTGATCACGGCTGCGCGCCGCGTCATTCGGTCCGCAACGCTTGAAGCGGCTCAACATACGTGGCTCGGCGTGCCGGGAAAAAACAGGCGAGCAAAGCGGCGGCGGCGAGCATCGTTCCCGATGCGACTAGCGCGAATGGATCGCTCGGACTGACCTGATAAAGAATCTGAGCAAGGACGCGGCCAGCTCCCAATGAAAGGAGAAGGCCGATAGTCACGGCCAACGCCGTTTGCAGCGCCCCCTGGCGCATGCGATTTGCAAAGCTGCCGCACCGCGAATCGAAAATCATTCATCTGGATTGTGATCTCTGGTTATCGTTTTCATTCAGGCAGCCAGTCGGTCCTCCACGACTCGGCCATCAAGCAAATGCACTGCGCGTTCAGCGTGGCCGGCAAAACGTTCGTCATGGGTAACCATGCAAATCGTTGCGCCACTGACGTGCAGCTCCTTTAACAGATCCATCACTGCTTCACCGTTCCGTGAGTCGAGATTTCCGGTCGGTTCGTCGGCGAGCAGAATCGCTGGTTTACCGGCAAGCGCCCGGGCAACCGCGACTCGCTGCTGTTGTCCGCCGGAGAGCTGACTGGGCAAGTGTTTAGCGCGATGCGCCATGCCCACGCGCTCAAGCGCGTCAATGACAGCAGTTTTACGCTGGATCGCGCTCAATCCGCGGTATGTAAGCGGCAGCTCGACGTTTTCATAAACTGTCAGATCG
>JBKPGQ010000053.1:0-22065 GCA_046729455.1 Verrucomicrobiota bacterium | reverse complement strand
TTGCGATTTCAAATCATTGTGCGTTCGCTGCGCTGGCAACGAAAACCGACGCGGCGTCAGACGGCTGTCCGTTTCATTCCAAGCCAAAAGAAAAGCCGTCGGCTGGCACGCAGTGTTGCAAAATCTTGCGCGCGGTTACTCCGGTTGCGACCAAGAGCTGGGCTCGCGACGACGCGAAGTTGTCCGGTGCCGACTTTTGCGCGGAAGAATGCATAGGCACAGAGCATTTGCGAACTGCCCTGGCACCGTCGTTTCTCGACAGGGGCCCGCCAGATGCACGTTCGTTCGCTGAATTGATTTTGCAGCGGAGCCTTCTCGCTCACGCTCCACCGTCTGCGGCCTAACAAGCCCCAAGGCTTTTGGGGTCGCAATCTTCCGCTGTAGCGGCAGGCGTGCCGCCTGCACTTGCGTAGACCGCTGCAGCCGACACGGCTGCCACTACAGAAGCTTTACGACCCAACATGCAGAAACGGATTCTTATTCTCATCAGTGCGATGGCGCTCTCGATCGGCGCAGGCGCACAGGTAGGGGCGATTGACCTCAATCGCCCGCGTAGCGAGCACGATTACCCGCCTTCGCTGAGCTCCGGCGTGGCAGGCGAGCAGGAGCATGAGAAGAGACAGAAATACACCTGCCCAATGCACCCGGAAGTCGTGACAGATCATCCCGGCAACTGTCCGAAATGTGGGATGAAACTCGTGCCCAAAGGCGAGGAAAAACGTTCAACGCTCAACGCCCAACGTCCAACGTCCAATGAGACTCAATTGGCTCATCAGTCGCATTCGTGCCATGAAATGCGCAAGCATGAGATGCGGATGGAAATGCGTTCGTCGATCGACCTCGCGGATCCCATGAGCCGCGAAGGTTCCGGCACGAGTTGGCTGCCGGATTCGTCGCCGATGTACGGCAAAATGTTCATGTTCGATGAAGACATGCTGATGTTACACGGCGCAATTTTCCCGCGTTACACCAACGTGAGCACCAGACGCGGCGACGACCGAATCGACGCGCCGAACTGGATCATGGCAATGTATTCGCATCCGCTCGGTGACAGCACACAGATCGGCGGCCGCCTTATGATGAGCCTCGATCCCCTCACCGAAGGCGGACGCGGTTATCCGCTTTTATTTCAAACAGGTGAATCGTGGCACGACCAGCCCTTGCACGATCGTCAGCATCCACATGATCTCTTGGACGAACTTTCATTGAGCCTCTCACAAAAACTCGCTCACGACTTGAGCGCGTACATCTATTTCGGTTACCCGGGCGAACCGGCACTCGGCCCGCCCACGTTCATGCATCGCCCGTCGGCAATGGACGATCCCGATGCGCCGATTGGACACCACTGGCAGGATTCGACCCATATCACGTTCGGCGTGGCTACCGCCGGCCTGGTTTGGCGCGGCGTGAAAATTGAAGGCAGCATCTTCACTGGCCGTGAACCGGATGAAAATCGTTACGACTTCGACCGGCCGCGCTTCGATTCTTACAGCGGCCGCGTTTCCTGGAACCCTACTCAAAATCTCGCACTGCAAGGTTCGTTCGGTTACATCAAAAGCCCCGAAGCGCTCGACCCCAAAACCAACATCCATCGCACCACCGCGTCGGCGATTTACAACTTGCCCCTCGACCCCGACAGCAATTGGTCGAACAGCTTTGTGTGGGGCCAGAATAACTCTACCGGCGAGGGCAAAACACAATCATTCCTATTCGAATCAAATTACCAGCGCGGACGCAACACGGTTTATCTGCGGTGGGAACGGGTTCAAAAATCCGGCCACGAACTGGTTCTCGATCCACCGGACGAATCGCGCATTTTTCCCATTGGCGGATACACCATCGGTTACGTACGCGATCTGTCGCACGGAAACGGCGTGGACGTCGGACTCGGCACCCAGTTTACTTTCAACGATCGCCCCGATCGTCTCGATCGTTATTATGGAGACGATCTCGGGTACGCATTTCAGTTTTTCCTCCGTATCCGCCCCTCTTTACACAGTCATGGCGGGCATGAACACGGCGAGCATGTCGCCGGAGTGGAAAAATAAACGGTCTCCCGACATTCTCGCTTCGCCTTCCGGCTCGCGCATGTGTTAAAACATGCGGAATGAAAAAACTATTGCTCGGGATGGCGTCGCTTGTTGTTGGAACCAGTGCGCTCTTAGCAAATGGTGGCGCCTGGCAGACAGGTGTTCCAGGAACGGGTAGCGCCAGCGCCTCGAACCAAAATCGCAAAACCGACGTCACGATTGAGGAAGAAAAGCTGAAAATTGATCTGCATCCGGATTACGCAGCCGTGGAGGTGAATTACCGAATGCACAACACGGGGCCTAAAGTGGAGCAGGAGTTCTTTTTCCCAGTCGAGCGCTGGGGAAAAAATCCGGACGCGCCGGACACAAAGAGCGCTGACGTTGACCAGTATCAAATCACCGTCGACGGGAAAAAACTGTCGTCGACGAACATATCGGGACCGAAAGAGGCCGAGACAACGCCCGGCCAGTTTTATCAGCAAAGCGTTTCTACGATCAAGTCTTGGAAAAAATCGGTCATTCCATTCGACCGAAACCAAACGCGAGAGGTGGCAATTCATTACCGCGCGAAGTACGCCGAAAACGACGAATCTGTCTCGGACGACGGACACATCAGTGACGCGACGTTCGCCTATTCACTTTCGCCGGCTGCGACCTGGAAAGGTCCGATAGCCAAAGGCAAAATCGAAATCAACATCTTGCACCCCGAGCCCGAAGACGTTTCCATCGAAAAACCAAAGGATCGCTTCCAAAAAATCAACGACACGCATTACGAATGGGCGTTTGAAAACCTGAAACCAACGCTGGCGGATGACATTCGCATCGTGGCGCATTCAAAATACGACAAGTATCCGACGGGATATTCCGAAGAAGACCTTACCCAGCGCGCATCGTATGTTCTCCGGGAGCATCAATACTTTCTCGATCACACCGATTACGATGCGACGGCCAGCTCAACACGAGCCGCGCAGGGCAAACACAATTACGATGTCATTAACATAAAGGCAGATCCGAGCCGGGAGATTCAATCACCGTGGGCCGAGGGAGTCGATGGCGACGGTATTGGCGAGAGCATCACATTAAACGTGAAACGTCCGCTTCCACTTTATGGCATTCTGATTCAGCCCGGATATTACCACTATGACGACAAGGAACCCTGGCTGAAAAACAATCGTGTCGCGACGCTCGAAATCACGCTCAATGACGAGCACACATTCACTGAGAGCATTCCCGATGAGCTATTCGAAGATCCGTACTTGATCCGAGTGCGCGATTACACCAAGCCGGTCAGCAAAATTAAGCTCGTGATCAAGGGTGTGCATCGCGGCACGCAATTTCACGATACATGCATCTCGCTCGTTAAATTGCGGGCGCCGCTTGCTAAAAAGCCTGAAATTCAGCCAGCTCGATGAACCAGCGAGGAGCTGTGGTTTGCATGGCGGCGCTGCTCGTTGCCGCCAGCGCAGCAGGGAAGGTTCTGCCCATTTACATCGAAGACAATCACGCCGGGACGTTTTATTGGCTGGCCCAAAATGTGAATCTCGATCGGCCGTGCACGCTCATCCTTTTCGATGCGCATAGCGATGCGTCCGGCATTTTCGACTCCGATAAAATTCGCGACGCGCTGCGAAATGTCGCATCCCCGCAGGAACGACAAGCGCTACTCGATCGCTGGCGCAACGAGGGCGCTGTACAGTGCTTCAACTGGATTGAGCCGCTTATGCCGGCGCCAATTGCAAAAGTAATTTGGGTGCCAGCCGAGAAACTTTCCGTATTGCAAATCGGCAAGCGCGCGCAACAAGCAACGGCGTTACTTGATGGGCATCTCGAAGCATCGCCGCGAAGATCGGGATCATTGCATCAGTCGTATGTCGTTTCCGATTTCAACGGCCTTGAGAATCAGCTTAATCCAAACCAGCCGCTGATTGTCACAATCGATCTCGATTATTTCGCACGTTTCTCAGCCGCAGAACAGGAGACAGCTTTCGCCCGCATCTGGAATTTTGTGATCGAGCGGCGAAACCTTCGCGCCATCACATTCGCCATTTCCCGTCCCTATTTAAAAGACGAGGACGAGGTACAGCGGCTGCTTAAATTGGCGTTGACTTCGGCACTCTCGTTGCCGACTGCGCAAATCGAGTTCGAACCGTTTCTGCCGGTCGCTAACGATCACTCAAACCTCGCGAAGGAATTAATGGCGAGAGGAGAGAAACTACCGGCATTCGATCTCGCGCAAACGCCGCAGGAGCTCCGGGCGCGAATTTTATCCGAGCGTCAACGCATTGTTGTACGACATGACGCGACTCGTTGGCACCACCTTTTGAGCATTTGGAATGACGAAGCGCCGCGATTGCATCTTGAAATTAGGAATCGTCAGCCTTCCACAGACAATGTCTGGCGCATTCCTGGTGACGAGCGCACGGAGATCGAACTAGTTACCGCGCCTTGGACGACGAAACCGGAAAAAATCGAATGGTTCGCGCTGACTCCAAAATATTTGCGTTGCAATCTGACTGATTTGTCGACCGACCAAGTTGGCTTCGTCGCGAACGCAGCGTCACACCCTGTGTGGAATGAACTTCGCCTTGACCACCACGATTCTGTGCTACCGACAAGCAAGATCGACAATTTGTTTGATCCAGAGTGGCACTGCGGATCGCTGCGTTTGCGGGCTCGCGCCGTTGTTGATGGGAAAATTCGCGAAACCCCTGTTCTGGAGCTGCGGCGATTTATCGGCAGCGGTTTCCGCGCCGCGATCAGCGAACAGTTCGGTCTGCCGTACCTTTTCGGCAGCGGTGAATTGTCAGGAAATTCAGATACAGGGCCGGAAACAAATCTGGGTGCTGACTGCGCGAACTTCGTCGTTTATGCCCTGCGCCGGCACGGTCAGCGCATTCCGTGGTCCGATCCGAAGCAACTGCGCGATGATCTCGATCTTGTCGCGCGATCAGCCGCGCCTGGCACAGCAAAAATAAGTGCGGAGGATTTGCAGCGCGGCACAATCGTGCATCTTGGGACGCATATTGCGGCGGTCATGGAGGACAGGCAGCCCGTCGGCATTCTTGATGAAAGCGATCTCGTCGCCCACCAACTCGGGGGCACCCCGGAAATTCTCACGCTCGGGCAACTCCTGAAAGAGCGCAGAAAAAATTGCTTCGATTTGTTTCGCGTGCCGCTAGCAAAGCCTGCGGCAACACTTCTTTTTGGAGGCGACGTGATGCTCGGCCGCAGTTGCGCAGCCAAAATCGAAAATGGAATAGACCCGTTTGGGGGAATCTCAACACTACTACGGGGCGCGTCGTTCGCCGCCGCAAACTTGGAATGCACGATCTCGAATCTTGGCGGCTCCTCACAGCGCTACGCATTCCGCGCCCCCGGGCGCTCCGCGCAATTGCTCCATCGCGCAGGATTCCGCGCAATGGGCCTGGCAAATAATCACAGCCTCGACTTCGGGGCGGCCGCCTTGGTCGACTGCGCAGCGCGTTTGTTCCGGGAACAAATCCAGCCGATCGGGGTTGGAAAACCCAGCAGCAACCCACCGAGTTTGTTCTCCGTGCTCGATGGGAAAAAAATTGCTGTCCTCGCAGTCAGCGATGTTGGCCCTCCTGCAGCGCCTCAAATCGGCGCGGCCTCGGATCGCCTTGGACTGAACGCCGCAATTGCGAATGCCCGGCAGCACGCAAATTTCGTGGTTTGCCTGGTTCACTGGGGAGTCGAAAACAGTGAGAACATCGCTGATGAACAACGCGAACTCGCCCGCTGGCTGATCGACCATGGAGTCGATCTCGTGGTTGGTTCGCATCCGCATTGTGTTCAACCGCTCGACTTTTATCATGGTTGCCCAATCGCGTATTCGCTAGGTAATCTCGTGTTCGACGGCGCGCCCACGGTTAGGTCGTGGAATCGAGGCGCGTTACTTGAAGTCAGCTTAGATGAAAACGCTCAAGCTTCGTCTACCCGCCTGATCCCCCTGATTCTTAAAGATGGTTTTCCTCGCGTGGAGGTGGCAACAGAGCTGAACGGCTCGGGTAATCTCGAGCGCTGGGAAGCCGTAGCTCCTTGATCCCTTGTCATCGCGCGCGACCTGCGTGAAAATTAACGCCCCGTGGCTCTGCGACTGCCGAAACGAGATTACCAGGACATCGAGCGAATCATCGAGCTGGATTTTGTACGCGCGACGGAAGCCGCTGCGCTGAACTCACTCCGCTGGCTCGGGCGCGGTGACAAGGAAGCGGCTGATGCGGCGGCCTGCGATGCCATGCGAGGCATGTTCGATCTCATGAACATTTGCGGCGAAGTTGTTATTGGCGAAGGGATCAAGGACGAAGCGCCCGGCATTTTCAAAGGCGAACAACTCGGCACCTGGGTGCCGGGTTCGCCCGAGTTTCACATCGCCATCGATCCAATCGATGGGACAACCAACATCTCCAAAGGCGCGCCGAACTCGATCAGTTGCATCGCGGCAGCGAGCCCAGAGAAAGGAGTGAAAGTCGCCCTGCGAGACGTGCCGTCGTTTTACATGTCGAAGCTGGCTTACGGGCCACGCGTTATCGATTATATGAAAAAACGCGGCGACTCGCTTCATGTCGAGATGCCAATTCCAGAAATGCTGGCAATTGTTGCGCGCGCCGTGGACAAACGCGTCCAGGACGTCGCCGTCATGATGCTCGATAGACCGCGCCACAAGGAAATCGTCGAACAAATTCGTGCGGCGGGCGCGTCGTTGCGCATGATCGGCGACGGCGACATCGCAGCTGCCATCGCGCCGTCATTGCCCGAATCCGATGTCGATCTTTACATGGGCATCGGCGGGTCGCCCGAAGCGGTGCTCGCTGCAGCCGGGATCAAATGTCTCGGCGGCGATATGCAATGCAAGATGTGGCCGCGCGATGAAAAGGAACGAAAGAACCTGATCGACACCGGCTACAAGAAAGATCTGGATCGCGTTTTTTCAGCCGATGATTTGGCTAACGGCCAAAACATCCTTTTCTGCGCGACCGGGATCAGCGACAGCGCGTTGCTGCGCGGCGTGCGGGCCCACGGCGGGGTCACCGCCGTCACGCATTCGATCCTCATGCGCGCCAAGAGCAAGACGGTGCGTTTCATTCGGGCGAGACATAATTTGCAGACAAAAACAATCAGGCTCCGCTCCGATAATCGCGAACACCTAATTTGAGCTTGCCGGTTAGCTTGATTCGTTAGGCCGATCTTGGACGTACGCCGAATTTGGCCAACGAAGCGACAGTTTTTTCCATTGGCAGGCCAACGACGTTTGTGAATGAGCCCTCGATTTTTGCGATGATTTCCGCACCGCTTCCCTGCGCGGCATAAGCGCCAGCTTTGTCCAACGGACCCACTTTCGCAAGATAGCTCTCGATAGCTGCCTCACTCAGGCGGTGGAAACGGACACGCGACCTTTCATGGAAAACCGCCGATCTGCCCGCTGTCTGTTGGTAAATTGCAACGGCAGAACAAACTTCGTGAGTTCGCCCGCTCAGGCGCTGCAGCATCCGAACGGCCTCGCTCAAGTCTGCTGGTTTACCGATGATTTGATTCTCCAACGCAACAAGCGTGTCGGCCGCGAGCACGACAGCGTCGGGGCGCGTTTGTGCGATGGACATTCCTTTTCGAATGGCGTTCCACAGCGTGAGCTCGCGCAATGTGAGGGTTGCGCTGAACTTTTCCGCAACGCGCGGCGAGGCGATTTCAAATTCGAATCCGCCTTCGGAGAGCAACGCCGCGCGCCTGGGTGAACTGGATGCCAGCACTAGTGAAGGCACGACAAGTGAACTGTAAAGGCAGCCGTGCCTGCTGCAACCGCCTGGATTTTGTTAATCCGAGCGTATGTCTCCCGGCAGCCGGGGCGACGCCAGTAATTGCTCAAATTCGCGCCAGCGCTGCTCCGGTTGCTCCGCCGTGCCGCCGCGTTTCTCGATGTAACCGCGCACCATGTCTTCGCCGAGATTGTAGTTGATGACGTAACTGCGGTACTTCTCGATGAATTTCGTAGCTTGTTTCGCACGCTTCTCATCCATGAGCGCATATTTTTGCAACCAAGCGGCAGCGGCGGCTGCGTTGATGCCGCCACTGAGTAAGCGCCGAGCTGCTTCATTTGTGGCGTATCCCAGTTTCTTCACCAGGTCCTGGACCTCGTAAAATTCCTCCACGCGTGATGGGTCGATTCCCGCGGCCGGCCAGAGCACTTCTCTTTCGAATGCTGACCGCTCTGGTTTCGTAAATGCAACTTCTCTGCCAAAGTTCGCTGTGCCTTCGGCAATGAGTGCTTGGGGCGAGAACAACGGACACACCGAGAACTCAATCCATCCACGGTCGCGAACAAGATTCTTCTCAAGCAACGCATTGTAGACGTGATGACCCGGGTAACCCTCGTGCGCAGCTAGATCAATCGCGCGATCGATGTAGACCGGCAGATCGGTATTCACTTGGATGACACTCCGATAATTCCCCTTGTACCAGTTGTAGCCGCCCCACGGTTTGTTCGTGACGTATTCGACGCTGAAATTTTCGTTCGGCGGAAGGTTGATGTACGCGAGCGTGCGTTCGCGACATGCCTTGATCGCGAGCTGAAACACCTTATCCAGCTTTTCTTTGGGAATCACGAATGCTCGACGCCAATTCTCGTAACGCTGCAAGAGCGATCCCTCGCCCGGAAGTTTCGGCTCGAGCTTCGCGAGGATCTCCTGGAAATGTGTTTCGGGAAACGTGGGTGCAACAGCGTCATAAAGGGCCTGCGATTCTTCATCGAACTTCAAACGTTCGCCGTTCAAGATGCGCACTCGTGCCTCGAGCGCGGATAGTTGCTTTGGCAGATAACGGCGTCGTAACTGTTCCATCTCGTCCGTCGGCTGAGAAATCTTCGCCAATTGGTCACGTAACCGCGTCGCCTCAACTGCGATCGCATCGAGCGGCTTCTTGTGCTCAGACTGTTCCTTCCATTCCGGCGGCCCATAATAAGCATCGACGTAGTCCGGATCGTTCTGCCCCATCGCGAGCACTAGTTTCACATAAGCTTCTGCGATCTTGTTGACGCTTGTGACCGCCGCTGGTGTCGGCGAGGGAGTGGCGCCGTCCGTCGTCGAGGCGGCAAGCAGCGTTAAACACAGGACGACAAGCGACGCGCACTTCATTATTTTCTGCCGGGAGTCAGCGCAGGATGGAATCAGCCGGATAAATGATCGCGTTCTTGATCACTGTGTCGATGTCAGAAGCTTGCGCGATGTCATCCAGCGGGTTCGAATTGAGAACGACAAGATCAGCAAAATAGCCATTTTCGATCTTGCCAACATGCGCTCCCGTTTCGCCACCGAAAAGTTTCGCGGCGTTGGCGGTGGCGCATTGCAGAATCTGCATCGGCGTTAGGCCGGCTTCTTTCATCAACTGAAATTCCCGAAACAGCGCAGGGCCATGAATTGTGCCGATGTTTCCCGCGTCCGTGCCGGCCGCGATGGTGACTCCGGCTTCTTCCAGCCTTTTCAAGTTCGGCAGCGCGACTTCATAAGTTTTGTTGATCTTATCAAGAGCGACTTTCGGATCGGCCAACGCATCCTTGATTCGTTGCGGTAATTTATCCGACGGAATTTTGGTGACATCGAGGGACGCGATCACTTCAGGATTGCCCCATTTTTGTTCCTCAGGCGTGAGATTCAACTGGTGCGAAAACGTTCGGCCGTAACGCTCGAAGACGACCAACGTCGGACACAAAATCGTGTGTCGATCTTTCAGCAGTTTCACGAAGGCGTCATCCACGGGCTTGTCAGTGACACTGTGGACGAGCACGTCGGCCCCTTCTTCAACCGCCGCGCGTGCTGTCTCCAGCTCAGTCGCATGTACGGCGACGCGAATCTTGTGCGCGTGACTCTCTTCAATCGTTGCGCGCACAATTGGACGGAAACTTTCGACCGGGTGGTCTTTGTCGACGATGTACCAAATCTTGACCAGATCGGGTTTTTGTTCGGCCAGTTTGCGCACGAAATCGCGCGCTTGATCCGGCGTGTCGATTTTGACAATCGGCGGATCGCCAAGATCGAGTTTTTCGCGCGAGACGCTGGAGATTAACGGGCCGGCGACTGCCACGCGCGGCGCTTTCGCCGTCTGATTCGCGGTTTTGCGGACCTCGAAATTCCAAAATGGTCCGCCCACGTCGACGACACTTGTGATTCCACTTCGCAGGTAACGCGCGAACACATCATTCACGTGACTCTTTACCCACGCGACTTCGTCCTTATAGGGGCGCACGCTGTTTAGATCAGCGCCGTCGGGCCGCGTAAACAAATCGCCGGATTGAAAGAAGTGAACGTGTGTGTCGATGTAACCCGGCAAGATGAATTTTCCGGCGCAATCGATCTGCTTCCCGAGCGCCGCCGCGTCTTGCTTGCCTGTCGTGACGCGTTCGATCTTGTCGCCATCGATCACCACGGTCGCGTTGGGTAACACCTTGCCGTCGGCGGGGTTGATCACCGTACCGCCAACGAGTGAAATTTTTTCAGCGTGCGCGCCGAGGACGAAAACCAAAGCGCAAACGCAAGTAAGACCGCGCGCGTTCATTCTTTCGATTCCGGCACCGCTTTCTCGGCGGCTTGGAAGCCGATCTTCGAATGGGTGCCGTCGCAAAACGGTTTCTCAGTCGATGCGCCGCAGCGGCAAAGCGCCATTCGTTTTTCTACCGGAAATCTGTTTCCATCCGCGTCGATCAACTCGACTTCTCCGGTCACGATGTAGGGACCGTTCTTGATTGTCTCGATTGTTACATGAGCCATGGGCTGACTCTAAATGTCTTCTGATTGTCATGTCGAGCGAAGTCGAGGCATCTCTGGATGTTTCCCGATTTCAGAAGTAGTTAGAGATTCCTCGACTTCGCTCGGAATGACAAAATAGAAACAAACGCATGAAGATTCTCGTCGCCATTAGTCTTCTTCTCGCCAGCTCAATATTTGCTCAAACGCCGTCGCCGGCTCCGCAAAAGCATCCATTCACGTTCGAAGACATGATGAAACTCAAGCGCGTCGGCGCACCACAGCCGTCGCCGGATGGCAAATGGGTTGTGTTCGATTGCGAAGATGTCGATCTCGCGGCGAACACGAAGACCTCGCATTTGTGGATCGTGTCCGCGAGCGGCGGTGAATCGCGGCGGTTGAATCCAACGCCGAACCACGAAGAGCGGCCGCGCTTTTCGCCGGACGGCAAACGACTGATCTGGACGTCCAAAGCGACCGATCCGACGCAGATCTGGATGTGCGACTTCGACCCCGAATCGGGGCAGCTGGTTGGTAAACCGCATCAAGTTACATCGATTTCGACCGGGGCCGACGGCGCAATTTGGTCGCCGGATGGAAAGAACATCGTGTTCGTGTCGGCGGTTTATCCGGATTGCAAAGACGATGCGTGCAACAAACAACGCGATGAAGAGCTGAAGAAAAGCAAAGTGAAAGCGAAAATCTTTTCTCGCCTGTTCTATCGGCATTGGAACGCGTTCACGGAATTCAAGCGCAGTCATCTGTTTGTGGTCAGCGCGGATGCAACTGTAGAGGCAGCCGTGTCGCCTGCACCATCTCCAGAATCGCAGCCGGCACGGCTGCCACTACAGAAAACTGCGGCGCCACGCGACCTCACGCCGGGCGACCACGATGTGCCGCCGTTCTCATTAGGCGGGCAGGACATGTATACAATTTCGCCTGACGGCCAGGAGGTCGCTTACACATCCAACATCGACGAAGTCGAAGCCGCCAGCACGAACAATCAAATTTTCGTCGTGCCGATCAGCGGCGGAAACCGCCAGTCCGGCTCGGACCCGACGAAAATTTCCACCAGTCCAGGCGCAGACACAACGCCGCTCTATTCGCCGGACGGAAAATATCTCGCATGGCGCTCGCAAGCCCGCGCCGGATTCGAAGCGGATAAATGGCGGCTCATCGTGCAAGATCGACAAACTGGGAAGACGCGCGATCTGACGGAGAAGTTCGACCGATCGGTTGGCAGTTTCGCGTGGAAACCGGATTCAACCGGGTTGCTGTTCGCAGCCGAAGATCACGGCGGTGCTCCAATTTTTGGCGTTAGTGTAGGCACGGAAGCAAGCAGGCCGGCTGGCGGTGGCGCTCCCGAACTGCACGCCGACGATCTCGCATTTCGCGGCGATGTGCTGTTCTTCACACGGATGTCGGCGCGCGCGCCGAATGAGATTTGGCGAATGGATTCAGCACCTGAAGATAAGCTCGCGACTTACAGTCTAGACAGCGCGTTGAAACCGGTCACGCACACGAATGACGCGCTGCTGTCGCAGATCGACATGCAGCCGTTGGAGTCGTTCACGTTTAAAGGCGCGAACAACGACGAGGTGCAGGGATTCATAATCAAGCCGCCGGGATTCAATCCGAGCAAGAAGTATCCGCTGAAGTTTTTGCTCCACGGCGGGCCGCAAGGAGCGTGGGGAAATTCGTGGACGTATCGCTGGAACGCGGAGTTGTTCGCGGCGACCGGAAATTATGTGGTGGTGATGATCAATTTCCACGGGTCGACCGGTTATGGGCAGAAGTTTACCGATTCGATCAGCGGCGATTGGGGCGGCAAACCGTATGTCGATCTAATGAAGGGGCTCGATTATGTGGAGAAGACTTATCCGTTTATCGACAAGAATCGAGAGGCGGCGCTGGGCGCGAGCTATGGCGGTTACATGGCGAACTGGTTGTTAGGCCACACCAACCGTTTCAAATGCATCGTGTCGCATGACGGCATGTTTAACGCGGAGTCGGCTTATGGCACAACCGAAGAGCTATGGTTTGCGAATTGGGAATTCGGCGGTCCGCCGTGGAAAAAACGGGATGTCTACCGGAAGTGGTCGCCGCATGAGTACGCGGCGAATTTCAAGACGCCGACTCTGGTCGTGCACGGCCAGAACGATTATCGGCTCGATGTTTCGCAAGCGTTCGATCTTTTCACTACTCTGCAAGTACTGAAGGTGCCGTCCAAAATGTTGTATTTCCCCGACGAAGGCCATTGGGTGCTCAAACCGCAAAACAGCCAGCTCTGGTACAAGACCGTGAATGATTGGGTGGATCAGTGGTGCGGCGCAAAATGAAAGCGCGCTGTCATCCTGAGCGAAGCGAAGGATCTCACAGTCTCGGTGTGGTGTACGTAGACTCGATTGTGTAATCAAACACCTTATGTGAGGTCCACCGCCGTCCGCACCCTCGGGATGACCTTGCAAGACTGTGAACGACAGGCCGATCAATCGTGCAAGAGCTGATTCTCCTCGGTCGATTGGATTTCTTTACTTCGCGAGCAACACTGCGCTCGCTTGACTTTTTGCGCAGCTTGCGCATTAAGAACGCCGTCGAGAAACCTATGCGTCCTTCCTTCTTTTCCATTTTACCTACAGTTCTCTCTCTTGGTCTGGTCCTGCTGGTGATGGGTTGCGGCGGAGACCGGTATTCCGTTAACACTCCATATTTGGGTGGCGTTTACGGTGAAGCCCCGCCCGGCGGGCCGCGTGACACAGTCTCTTATTGGGATGGAGACAGCGTTAACGGAAGCCCTTCTGTGAAGATCAGCCTTGGCGAGCAGCGCGCATATTTTTACAAGGGCGGCGTGCTGGTTGGCGTTTCGCAGTTGTCAACCGGCCGCGAAGGACTCAACACCCCATTGGGTCATTACAAAATCATTCAAAAGGACAAAGATCACGTCTCCAGCTTGTTCGGCGATTATGTCGATTCGGCAGGCAATGTGGTTGTACCAAATGTTGATGTGACGAAGGACCCGAAACCGCCGGGCGCTCACTTCCGGGGCACACCGATGCCCTACTTTATGCGCATCGTGTCAGGTACAGGCATGCACGCAGGTTATTTGCCTGGCTATCCGGCGTCGCACGGATGTATCCGCATGCCCGAATTCATGGCCGAAGATTTCTTTAAATCGGTCTCGGTCGGAACGCCGGTCACGATCACGAACTGAATTCTAGAATCGCTGCAGGGGCCCGACGTGTCGCCCCAAGGGGGCTGGCAGCTTATCCTACACAACGCGACGCTTGTATCTAGGCTTGCAGAAAATTCCCGGTCGCGTCATTCTGATTATTCCACTGTCAGGAATATGATCGTTATCACGCAACCAAACGCCACGGAAGAACAGATCCAGCGAATCATCACGCGTGTACGCGAGTTTGGGTTGGAAGCGCAAATCAGCCGTGGCGCATCGCGTGTGATCATCGGCGTAATCGGGCCGGAGGCGCTTCTTCGTGAAAAGCCGATCGCCGCGATGGCGGGCGTGGAAGCCATCATCCCCGTATTGAAGCCTTACAAACTTGCCGCGCGCGATTCTCGCGGCGCCTCGTCTGTTGTAGTAGGCGACGTCCGCCTCGGTGAACATGAGGATGTCGTTCTCATTTGCGGCCCGTGCTCGGTCGAAAGCAGGGAACAGATTCAGTCGATCGCGACAATTGTAAAAGAATCCGGCGCAAGAATTTTGCGAGGCGGCGCATTTAAGCCGCGCACGTCGCCATATAGTTTTCAAGGGTTACGCGAAGAGGGACTTCGTTTTCTTGCGGAGGCGCGCGCCAAAACTGGCCTGCCTGTCGTCACCGAAGTCATGGACCCGCGCGATCTCTCCATGATCGAAAAGTATGCAGACTGCCTTCAGGTCGGCACGCGCAACATGCACAACTTTTCCCTTCTGAAGGAAGTCGGTCGCAGCCGACTTCCTGTGCTGCTCAAGCGCGGATTCAGCGCGACAATTTACGATTTAATTATGAGCGCTGAGTACATCCTGAACGAGGGCAACTCGAATGTGATCTTGTGCGAGCGCGGCATTCGCACGTTCGAGACCGCGGCCCGTTACACGCTCGATTTGAGTGCTGTTCCGATCTTAAAGTCCAAAACGCATTTGCCGGTCATAGTCGATCCAGCGCACGCTCTGGGTCTACGCGAATTTGTCCCGCAGATGTGCCTGGCTGCAGTCGCTGCGGGCGCGGATGCGCTCATGGTTGAAGTGCACGATTCTCCGGAGACGGCCAAGAGCGATGGGAACCAGGCGCTTACGCCGGAGATTTTTGCCGGGCTCGTTCCGCGTCTACGCGCCGTCGCCGCAGCCGTCGGCCGCGCATTGTAAAATTCGGCCCGAAGCATTCGGACCTTTGCTTGCCAACCCGTTGAGGAGTCGCCGCGGCGACCGTTCCACCTTCGGTGGATCGGCTTCTCCTGAAAATGCCAGTCCGGCTCGGACCGATGCCGAGAGTAATCGCCGAAGCCGCAAGAATCCAGACGCGGCTACAACTCTCGCGAAATTCGGCGTAAGCTTTGCGGTGCAGAAATCGATCGCTATAGAGCTTCTGGAACGCGTCGCGGCGAGCGAATCCATCGCGCGCAAGCTTCATGCGTTAAAAGAGGCTCAGTGGCCGGTGCAGTTTTCACATGTCATCCAGCCAGCCCAGCCATTTCTGGCCGCCATAATCGCGCATGCGTGGCGCGAGCTATTGCCCGATGATCGGCAGGTTGCCGCTTCCACGATTTGGGTCCTCTGTCCCAGCGTTCATTCTCAAGAGTTGTTCTACGAAAGCCTGCTCAACTGGCTGCCAGATGCGCTGTTCCTCCCGGAAGCCGAGTTTGCAGCGGCCGAAAATGTTTTACCGGATCCTGAAATCGCGGCCGAACGGCTGGCGGTCCTAATGCAAATCGGGCGTGGAGCCGGTCCGCATGTCATTGTCGCGACGCGAGCGAGTCTCGATCAAGCCGCGCCAGGACGCGGCGCTCTGAAATCCGCACTCCTCCAGCTCCGGCGTGGAGCAACCACGCAGATGGAGCCCTTTCTCGAGCAACTGACAGCCGGCGGTTATGAGCGTGTCGCCCAGGTGACTACTCGCGGGCAATTCGCAGTCCGTGGCGGCATTGTCGATCTTTATTCCTGGCAGGCGTCGTTGCCGTTCCGCCTGGAATTTTTCGGAGACCAGATCGAATCCCTACGCGAGTTCGACATCGATACCCAAACTTCAGTGCGCGATTTGGCTTCGGTTGATATTTTGCTCGGAGCGGCCGTAGGGCCTGATCGCCTCTCCTTGATCGATGATCAACGCGGTCACGTTCGCGACTACGTCGCTCCTGATCATCTCAAGATCGATGTCGAACCAGAAGAAATTTCGGACGCACAGATCCAAATTAGCGAAAGCTGGATTGAGACTGGCCCGGAAGATTTCAGCGGTGCATTCCAAGATTGCGAGATCGGCGAGTTCGCGGTGGGCGACCTGGTGCTCGCCGAGGCGAAACGCGCGCAGTTTGTCGAGCGACTGAGAGAATGGCGCGCCAATAACGCGAAAATCGTCATTTACTTCCAGACCGAAGGCGAGATTGAGCGTTTTCGCGAGATCATGACCGGCTCCATCGAGCGCGTCGATTTTGTCGAAGGAACTCTTGCTCGGGGATTTTGTTTCCCCGGGGCCAATTTGGTCGTCCTCTCGGCCGCGGAATTATTTGGACGATTCGCGGCCCATCCGCGCAGGCGTTTGCGTCGTGCAGAACGCCATCGCGCACAGATTGATTTCAGTGAACTAAACGAGGGCGACCTTGTGGTGCACCTCGAGCACGGCATCGGACGATTTCTTGGATTGGTAAAAATCGGTAGGGCGCGACCGCCGGGCGCGCCGGCCACTGTGGAGGCAGGCGTGTCGCCTGCTTCATCGAAACCTGCAGTCGGCACGGCTGCCACTACAGATGGAGCGCAGGAAGTACTGGCACTCGAGTTTGCCGATGAAGCGAAGCTCTATGTCCCACTCGAGCAAGCGTATCTCGTTTCCCGCTACGTTGGTGCAGGAAAAAAATCGCCGCCGCTCAGCTCGCTCGGCGATGGGCGATGGGCGCGCGCCAAAATAAAAGCGGCGGCTTCCATATTTGATTACGCTGGGAAAATGCTCGCAGTCCAGGCAGAGCGGGAAACACACCCGGGCTACGCATTCGCCCCGGACGCACAATGGCAGGCGGAATTTGAACATTCGTTCCCGTTTCGTGAAACGCCGGACCAAATGAAGGCAATCATCGACACGAAGATCGACATGGAACGTCCTCGACCGATGGATCGCCTGATCTGTGGCGACGTCGGCTTCGGCAAAACTGAAGTAGCGGTCCGCGCTGCGTTCAAAGCCGTCATGGACGGTAAACAAGTGGCGGTGCTCGCGCCGACCACTGTTCTGGCCCAGCAACATTTCGAGGTGTTCCGGCAACGCATCCTCGATTACCCCGTGCGCATCGAAATGCTCAGCCGTTTTCGTTCGCAATCCGAACAAAAGAAAGTCTTGCAGCTGCTGCGCGAAGGCGGCGTCGATATTGTCATTGGCACTCACCGGCTCATCTCCGGCGATGTCGTATTTAAAGATCTCGCCCTGGTGGTGATCGATGAGGAACAGCGTTTCGGAGTGCTGCACAAAGAAAAATTCAAAGAGCTCTTCAAGCTGGTCGATGTATTGACGCTTTCAGCCACCCCAATTCCGCGCACCCTGTATCTTTCGCTTGTGGGTGTAAAAGACATGTCCACCATCGAGACACCGCCGCTCAACCGCCTGCCCGTGGAAACAGTTGTGTCGGCTTACGACGAGCGGCTCATTCGCGCCGCGATTGATCGCGAACTCGAACGGCAGGGGCAGGTATTTTTCCTGCACAATCGCGTAGCAACGATCGAGCGCGTGCGTGACCGAATTGTCGATCTGTGTCCGTCGGCCAGAATTGAGATCGGGCACGGCCAGATGGATGCCGAGGAACTGGAAGGGGTTATGGCGCGATTTATTGCCGGGAAAACCGACGTGCTCGTTTGCACTACAATCATCGAAAGCGGTCTCGATATACCGAATGCAAACACCATTATCATCGATCGAGCGGATCAGTTTGGCCTCGCCGACTTGTATCAATTGCGCGGGCGGGTCGGCCGGGCTGAGCACAAGGCGTACGCTTATCTGCTGCTTCCGCGCGAGATGATGACAGTGGGTGCAGCACGCAAACGGATCAGCGCCATCAAACAGTATAGTTCGCTCGGCGCTGGTTTTCGCATCGCCATGCGCGACCTCGAGATTCGCGGAGCGGGAAGCATCCTGGGGACAGCTCAAAGCGGCCACATCGTGGCGGTTGGTTTCGACTTGTACTGTCAGTTGCTTAAACAGGCAGTGGCCCAGCTCAAAGGCAAAAAACCGCGGTTTCGGCTCGATGTCGATCTAAAGCTTGATTTTGTCGCTACAAATGAAGCCGAGTTCGTGCAACAGCCAATGAGCGGCCCTGTCTCGTCGGTCGCGGCGTTTGGGAAAGCGCCTCTCAACAAGCGCGTCCCGGCCTTTATTCCAATCACCTACGTCAGTGATCCCAGCTTGCGCATCCGGGCATATCGCGACGTTGCAGAAGTGACGACCGACGAGCAATTAGACCGTCTGCGGCGCGACTGGCGCGACCGCTTTGGGCCGTTCCCATCGGCGGTTGATAATTTGTTTGGCCTCATCGAAATCAAGCTCGCCGCGGCAAAATCAGGGATAAGCCGTGTCGAGGTGCGCGAGCGCAAATTGATGTTGACCCGACGGGGGGATTTTATACTTGTCGCGGGCAAATTCCCTCGTTTAGTTGGAGCCGAAATCGAGCAGCAGCTCGGGGAGATTTTGGAACTGATAAAGAAATTATGAGAAACTTTGTGCGTCGATTTGCCGTCGTCTCGCATGCGGTCTGTGGGCTTGCTCTATTGCCCATTTGTTGCGGGGCATTCGCGCAGGAAGCTCAGCAGGTGGACGGCATCGCTGCGATTGTGAATGGCGACGTCATCACCTACTCACAGGTGCGGCAGTTGTCCGGACCACGGGAAAGACTGCTTCGGTCGCAATTTACGGGTCAGGACCTGGACAACAAGCTCAGGGAAGTCCGGCAGCTTGCCTTAAAGGATCTGATCGACCGACGGCTTATCATCCAAGCGTTCAAAAAGGAAAGCTATCAGATCCCCGATCACATTGTGGACCAGCGGGTGCACGATATCATCCGGGAGAATTTTGGCGGCGATCGCAATACATTTATCAAGACGCTCGAGGCACAGAATTATTCGCTGGGCGAGTTCAAAGAAAAGGAACTGGAAAGAATAATGGTGCAGGCGATGCGCAGCCATAACGTCAAAACGAACATGATCGCTTCCCCTACGAAAATTGAAGATTACTACAGGAAGCACCGCGACGAATTTAGCACGAAGGAAGAGATTAAGTTGCGGATGATCATGATTTCTGGGCAAAAGGACACTGGAAACGCCCAAGCGCAAAAAGCACTAGCCGAAGAAGTGCTCGGCAGACTGGCTGGCGGCGCCGAATTCGAACAGACAGCGCAGATTTATTCTGAGGACAGCACCCGGGACAACGGCGGCGATTGGGGCTGGATTCAACGCAACACGCTGGCCGCGCCGTTGGAAAAGTTCGCCTTTAACATGCCAGTCGGCAGAATCAGCAGCATCGTCGATTACGCCGGCAACTATTACATCTTGAAGGTAGAGGACAAACGCGGCGGCACCACGAAATCACTCGCCCAAGCGCGGGCAGACATTGAGAAAAAACTGATTCAGGACGAAGCGCAACAAATTCAGGAACGCTGGGTCGCCACCTTGCGCAAGAAAGCTTATATCCGGACGTTTTGAAGTTGGACGTGACGTTGGGCCGCCTGCTAGCGATTTATCGTAGTGGAAAGTTGGGCGTTCGACTCTTTCGTCCTCGCGCGCCAGGTCGTAGCTTCGCGAGGGTTGGTGCTCGTAATCGCAATCGAATTTTTTGACAAGAAAATGTTCGCTCATAAGTGCGAATGTTGGTCTAATTCTCGTTAGGCCGCCTGCACTGTGAAAACACTCACCGTCACGCTCATCCTGGGAATCGGGCTGTCGCAGTCCGGCTTTTCTGCGCCGGCTTCGTCCGAGAATACACCCGCGCGTGATCTTGCCGCGGCAAAATCTTTCGCGTTTGGAGGTGTTGGCGTTGCCGGGCTCATGTCGGAAGGTGAACGGAATCTGCGAGCCGTTTTAGAACGGTCCGATCCCTCGCAACAGTTACAAGCTGCGCTTGCTCATGCGACGCCGGCAGGCGAGCTCTACATTTTGGTTGGTCTGCGCCGCTGTGATCCTCCTGTCTATCAAAAGATCTTTGCTTCGCTGGCGCGTCCTAATGCCGACGTCGAAGTCGCGCGCGGATGTATGATCAGCCGGGAACCGTTTCGTCAGCTCCTCTCACAGATTCAAGAGGGTCGATTCGATGATTATCTATCACGGCCGCCCCGGTGATTGTTGGCCGTTCTAAACCAGCGGCTCGAATATCGGCTGATGATTCTACCTGGGCGATAACGTCAGGGAGCTGCTGTCGCTGCTCTTGGCCATGCGCAGGTTTTCCTCGGCTTCCGGGAAGTCGGGATGCAAACGTAACGCTTCTTCGAACTGCGCGATCGCGCTGGAAACGTCGCCTTCGCGCATGAAAATTTTTCCAACGTAATTATGCGGCTGGGCGAGCTTTGGATCGAGCTTGGTCGCCGTTTGTAAATGCGCTTTTGCTTCTGACAGGTCGCCCTTTTCCAAAAGCGCAGTCCCGAGATCAATTTGAGCATCGACTAAACCAGGATCGACACGGACCGCCTCTCGATACTGCGCAGTCGCCTCGTCCAGTTTGCCGTGTTTTTCCAGAAAGGCACCGTAGCTATGGTGGGCCTGCGCAGACTTTGGCGCCAGTCGTACTGCGACCTCGCATTCCGCCGCCGCCTGGTCGTCGTGGCCTAGTTGCTCCAACAGGTAAGCATAACCGGAGTGGTACTCGGCGTTGCTAGGCTCCATCTGTAAGGCTTGTTCGTAATGCTTGTGTGCCTCGTCCAGTTCTCCCTTGCCAGTCAGAATGGTCGCGAGACCGACGTGCGCCTTCGCGGAATCGGGATTTAAACGCAGCGAATTGGAAAATGCCTCGGCCGCTTCATCGACTCGGCCGGCGTCCTGCAGAGCGATGGCGTGATTAAGATGAGCCCGGGAACTGGTCGGAAGATCGGCTGCAATCATGGCGACGCGATCGAGTTCGCTCCGGGCCGTGTGCGTCTGTCCAAGCCAGAGCGCGCCCAGCGGAATGACGAAAACGCCTACCCATTTGGCTCCGTGCAACGCCCAGCCCGGAAGAAAACCTTTCGCCGAAACATCCGCCGTCCCGCCGCTGATACCGAGAGATTGCCTGGTCGATTTCTCGCGCACCTTCCAGATGAATCCGTCGTAATAAAAATGGAGCAACGCCGACGCCGTCACCACACCGGCGAGGATGCTTTTGACTGACTCGACGCCGATACTCGACTTGAAATAGCCGAGCGCTCCGTAGGCGAAGATTAAGCCGACATAAAGACCAATCAGCGAGCCACTGCGCCTGAACACAAAGCGCATAAACCCGCCAATCGCGCTGTCTGTCTCAACGCGTTTGCGATTATAAATCCAAACCAGCGAGAGATACTGGACGTCGTGAAAGACTTCGAACAACGCCACGCCAACCAGCACGCTGGCCACGATGTTATTGCAATACCACCAGAATGATATGCTCGTTGCGAGAAGGACGAGCTTCACCGGGCTTGGTCGCTGCCCACGCACCCAAGACCAGACGTAATTTACGAGGAACAATCCCGCAACCGCGATCGCCACCGCCAGCAACCCTTGCTGCGCAGTGTGGAGGAGCGCAGGCGGGATGAAAGGTCCACCGGCGGAATAATAGGTTTCGAGTGTATCGGTCATTCGCTGCGGCGAGAGCAGGACGGCAGTGGCGAACCAGATCCCGCACAACGCGAAATCCAAACGGCGCGTTAGCTCGGCAAACGAGCCGACTTTCGCGTCGTAAATGCGGCAGAACCCGTAGGTCTGCATCATGCCGTGCCAAACGCCCCAGACAAAAGCCACCAGCACAATGCCTTTAAGATCCCAAATGGAAAAGGCAGCGCAGACGACAACCAAAAAAATCGGCGCAAAAATGAAACGCCATTTGAAGCGCTGGAATAAAGTGCGATCGCCGTAGGCGCGAATCATCCCTGGCAAG
>JBKPGQ010000052.1:0-3188 GCA_046729455.1 Verrucomicrobiota bacterium | reverse complement strand
TGGGGCATTTTCGTAATGGTTCCGTGGTTGCGAGATTATCCTTTCCCATGGCTCAAACGAGTGTTCGGTTGGACGCCGTTCTTCAGCGGCCCGATCTACGGGACAAGCATGCTCGCAGGCGGAATTATTATCGCAGTCATGATTGTGCCGATCATCACTTCTGTCTCGCGCGAGATTTTGCGGAGTGTACCGGATTTGCAAAGGGAGGCCGCTTACGGTCTCGGCGCGACCCGCTGGGAGGCGACGCGCATCGCGGTCCTAAGTTATGCCAAGAAAGGGTTGTTCGGCGCAGTGATTCTCGGCCTGGGACGCGCTCTGGGCGAAACAATGGCGGTCACGATGGTCATCGGTAACACACCCCAGATTGCCGCATCGCTCTTTAAGCCGGGATATACCCTGGCCAGCGTGCTTGCCAATGAATTCACTGAAGCGACGACCGACATCTATCTTCAGGCGTTATTCGAAATCGGGCTGGTCCTTTTTGGAATAACGATCCTGGTAAACCTCATCGCGCAACTGCTTCTGCGGACCATCGCTACCACATCGGCTACACGCGCAGTGCAATAACCATGCATTTGGAACGGGCACACAATCACACCTGGCGCAAAATCAAAAGCGCCATGGCATCCGGGATCGCTTTTGTTTCTGGAGTCCTTGTAATCGCGCCATTGGGCCTGGTGTTTTTTTATCTCCTTGTCAATGGCGCCGGTTCGGTGAACTGGGACTTTTTCACAAAATTACCGGCACCCGTCGGAGCTGTTGGCGGCGGAATGGTCAATGCCATCGCAGGGTCGCTCGAATTGCTTGCCATTGCGGCTGTGATCGGAATACCGATTGGCGTTTTGGGTGGAGTCTACCTGGCGGAATACGGCTCGGCTCGGATTAACTCTGTTCTCCGTTTTCTGGCTGACGTGCTTAATGGCGTTCCGTCGATCACCTGGGGAGTCGTGGTTTACGGTTTGGTGGTGTTGCGCTTCAAAGGCTTCTCAGCCTACGCCGGCGGTCTCGCCTTGGGCCTCATCATGATTCCTCTGATCCTGCGCACCACGGAGGAAGTTATTCTTCTTGTGCCGAACGGATACCGCGAAGCGGCGCTAGCGCTTGGTGTCAGCCGCTGGAAAACAATCGTCCACATCGTGATGAAAACGGCATCCAAAGGCATCATCACTGGAATTCTGCTCGCCCTCGCTCGCGTGGGCGGCGAAACGGCCCCCCTGCTTTTCACCGCCTTCGGTAATCGTTTTTGGAACCACAGCCTCAGTCAACCCATTGCGGCGCTCCCCTTGCAGATTTTTACCTATGCAATTTCTCCCTATGACGATTGGCATCGCCAGGCCTGGGCCGGTGCGCTGGTGCTCGTCACAGGGGTTTTTTGCGTTAATGTGCTGGTGAGAATCCTGACTCGCGGGCGGGGAGCATCCGTTGTTTAGAAACATTCACGAATGGATAGTTTAGTTATGGAAACACCCGAACAAACCGTTATGGAGCGTGCGGAACAGGGGACGGCACCACCACCCGACGCAGAGATTCCACAAGCGCGCACGTTTGAAGCGAAGAATCTCTCGATCTGGTACGGCGAGAAACGTGCTATCGATAATGTGACGCTCGACGTCGCGTCGAACGCCGTGACCGCCATCATTGGCCCGAGCGGTTGCGGCAAATCAACATTTCTCCGGGCTCTCAATCGGATGCACGAGCTAACGCCAAAGACGCGTATGGAAGGCACGGTCTTGCTACACGGAGAAGACCTCTATTCTAGCACGGTCGATCCGGCCATTGTTCGACGCCGGGTTGGAATGATCTTTCAAAAATCGAATCCGTTTCCCACGATGACGATCGGCGAAAATGTCGTCGTTGGCCTGCGATTGAACGGAGTACGCAACCAGAAATTTCTCAATGAACGGTTGGAAAAATCACTCCGAATGGCTGCTCTGTGGGACGAGGTCAAAGACGATTTGCACAAACCGGGCACGAGCCTTTCGGGCGGGCAACAGCAGAGACTCTGCATCGCGCGCGCGCTGGCAGTGGAGCCGGAAGTGATTTTGATGGACGAGCCTTGTTCGGCGCTGGATCCGATCGCAACAGCCAAGATCGAGGAACTAATCTACGAACTCAAAGCTAAGTACACAATCGTAACGGTGACACACAACATGCAGCAGGCTGGCCGCATCTCGGATTACACGGCATTTTTTTACCTTGGGCGGCTGATCGAGTTTGGGCCAACGACCAAGATTTTCACAAATCCGACTGAAAAACAGACGGAGGATTACATTACGGGCCGATTTGGATAATGAGCAGGAGTGAGAACAAGATTGAGAAATAAGGGCAAGAGGCAACTATGATCGCGGCAAGGCATATTCTCGGAACATTTGATGAATCGCTCGCGGCACTGCGCAACAACGTGCTGATGATGGCTGGTCTGACTGAACGTAGTCTGGAACGGGCAATGAAGGGTTTGGTCAATCGCGACGATAACATTTGCGCACATGCAATCGCCGATGACGAAGAAATCGATCAACTGGAGAAACAGATCGACAAGGACGGCGTTGATATCCTGTTGCGCTTTCAGCCCGTTGCGTCCGACCTGCGCCGCGTCGTCTCTGCGATGAAACTGTCATCCAACCTGGAGCGCATGGCCGATCAGGCGACTACAATTGCGCGACGCGCGCGCAAGTTAAATCAGCATCCGCCTCTGCCCGACGTCGAAATGATCAAGCCGATGTACGAGCATGCCATGTCGATGTTCAAGGACAGCGTGGACGCCTTCGCACGCGAGGATGTCGACCTCGGCCGAGCAGTGGTTCCCCGTGACCAAATGCTGGATGACCTGAACCGCGCGGCCAGTCATAAACTAGTCGAGCGCATGGCCCAGGATCCTGATCAAGTGCGCGGCTACCTGAATCTGATTTTCATTGGCCGCTGCCTAGAGCGCGTTGGCGATCACGCTACCAACATTGCCGAAGACGCCGTTTACGCCGCCGCCGCTCAAGATATTCGGCATCCGTCTCTCACTGCCACAACGTGAGGGACCTCAACTGGCGTAACCGGTCTTGCCTAATTTTCCAAGCAGTGGTTGCTTGAATGATACGGGCAACCAGGAGTGGCGCGGGGCTTTTGGCTCGCTGCGGCGGGTGAGACGCGTGCGCTACTTTTGGTCCGCCTCAAAGACGACGTAAGATGTCTACAGC
>JBKPGQ010000051.1:0-3338 GCA_046729455.1 Verrucomicrobiota bacterium | reverse complement strand
GTTGACCATCGTGTCTGGCGTCCCTTTGCGCAGCGGCCTCTTCACTGTGATTATGCTCATAAATTGGGCGTTCGATAAACCGGCTCGCGCGACGCGTCATGTGACGAAACTGTAAAGATTGCGTGACGAACATGTCACCGGCATTCATTCGCCCCAGAAACGCGGAAGCGCTGAACCGCCCCGAAGTTAGCTAATCTCAATCGATTGTTTCGGATACTCCACGTGCTTTTCAAGTCACACACGTCTAAGGTAATTGCTGCTGTGACGAGCGGTTCGCCAAGGCGCGCGGAAGTGAATCGAAAGAATATCTTCTCCGAGATGAAGCGGCGCAATGTTTACAAGGTCGCGGTGGCGTACGCGGTGGTCGGGTGGCTCGGTATCCAGGTCGCGTCCATTGTGCTCCCCACATTCCATGCGCCGGAATGGACGCTACAGACAATCATTGCTCTGGCAGTGATCGGCTTTCCATTTGCGCTCGTGATCGCGTGGGCTTTTGAACTCACGCCGGAAGGAATCAAGCGCACGGAAGAAGTCGAACGTCGTGCTGGTCACACGTCGCAGAATCGCACTTGGATCTATATCGCTGTGATTGGAGTCGCGTTTTCCGTTGGATTGTTTTTTATCGGGCGTTACACGGCGCGGAACAGCGGTAGGCCGACTCCGAGCGAATTGCCGGCGAAATCCATCGCGGTCCTGCCGCTGCTTAACGAAAGCGGTGACCAACACGACGAATATTTTTCGGACGGGTTATCGGAAGAATTGATCGCCGCTCTGGCTCAAATCAGAGAGCTGAAAGTTATCGGCCGCAGCTCTTCGTTCCGGTTCAAAGACAGGAAAGAGGAACCTAGAACGATTGGTGAGAAACTCGGCGTGAGCACGCTGCTGGAAGGCACGGTGCGCAAGCAAGGAAACAAGGTGCGAATCGTCGCCGAGCTCATTAACGCCGCTGATGGGATCGCGCTGTGGACGCAAACGTTCGACCGCGAATTAAAAGATATCTTTGCCGTGCAGGAGGAAATCGCCGCAGCCGTGGCTTCGTCACTCAAGATGACATTGCTCGGATCGGATGAACGTCCGGTGGCACATCGAGCAACTAAAAATACCGAAGCTCATAATGCCTATTTGTTAGGCCACTATTACTTGCATCGACTAAATCTCGAGGACTATCGCCGCGCGGTTGGCCAATTCGCGGAAGCGATCCGCCTCGATCCAGATTATGCGCTGGCCTATGCCGAACGGGCCGAAGCTTGGACACTGATCGGAGATCTGACCGGCGAAGGTAAAACGGAGTGGCCGAAAGCGCGCCAAGATGCTGAGCGAGCGGTGGCGATTGCTCCAATGCTGGCGGAGGCGCACGCGGCCCTCGGCTGGGTTCGTTTTTTTGCAGAGTGGAATTTTGCCGAGGGTCTGAGCGAATTAAACCGCGCGAATGAACTTTCCCCCGGCAATGCGACGGCGAACGACTTGCTCGCGCGGTGCATTGTCTACGTGGGCAAACCCGATGAAGCTGAGCGACAAGCTCGACGCGCAGCCGAGCTCGACCCGCTTTCGGCATCAGCGCAGAACAATCTTGCGCGCGTTTTGTATTGCCGGAACAAATTGGAAGAAGCGAACGCAGCGGCGCACAAGGCCGTGGAGTTGCAGCCGACGACGGCGTCGGGCCATCGGTATCAGGTTTTCATCGCGATAGCACGCGGCGACAGTGAGACGGCACTGCGCGAAGCGCAACTGGAACCCGAGGAAAGCTACCGCCGTTTCGAGCTCACGCTCGCGCATTATGCGCGCGGCGATCGAGCGACCGCGGACGCCGCTTTAGCCGAATTGATTGCAACCGGTCGCGATAAATTGGCCTATCAAATCGCGCAGATTTACGCTGTTCGCGGTGAAACGGACAAAGCGTTCGAATGGCTGGAAATTTCGTTCGACACGCATGACACGGGTATGCTTGGTCTCTTGGTTGATCCCTTGCTGCGCAACCTTCGCGACGATCCACGCTACCAAACGTTTGTCGCCAAAATGAATTTTCCGGCAATTCGATGAGCGACAAGCCTTCGCTTTTTTCCGAGCTGAAGCGGCGCAACGTTGACAAAGTTGCGCTCGCTTATGCGGTTGTCTCGTGGCTGCTGATCGAGGTCGCGTGGATGCGCCACACGGGCAATGAGGCGCTAATTTAAGGCGTTGCGGTCGCCGTAGGCGTCACCAGTTGGGCTGCGGACGCTGGTTTCTCCACCACGATTGAAACGCGCCGGTTTAGCGCACGCCCCGCTGGATTATCGCTGCCATTCGGATTCGTGTTTCGCCCGACTGGGTTCTGCTCGCCGAAACCCCTCGCCGTGATGTTAGGAGCAGGCAGGTTGCCGTTTGTCACCAGCCAATCTTTCACCGCGTTCGCCCGCTCCTGCGAGAGCTGCATGTTGAACGCTTTGGTGCCTCTGGAATCAGTGTAGCCTTCCACTGTCACCATGCTTTCGGGGAATTGCGACAGCACGACGGCCACTTTCTTCAACGCCTCTTCTGCTGCTGGCTTGAGCGTCGCTTTGTCGTAATCGAACAGCACGTCGCCGGACAAATTCATGCTGAGCGAGCGGCCGCTTTGCTGGTTTTGCAGCTCCTCCCTGGCACGCTGGATCTCCGCTTCTCGCTGCTGTAACTCGGCACTTTTTCGTTCCAGCTCGGCCCGCTTCTTTTCCAACTCTGCTTGTTCCCGCGCGATCTGTTTCTCGGTTGTTTGCGCAGGAGCAGTGGTCACTACTGCGCAAAGTGTGGCCGTGGCGCAAATATGGATGAGACGGAAGGATATTTTCATTCTTTGTCGAAGCCAGTACGCCCCCGAAATTGAGGGAAAACAATATAGCGCTGGCAGGCGATCGCGCAACGGGGGGTATCGGCGCCCGGCGAAGAAAAGGTTAGCCCACGAATCAGACGAACGTCTGGATTGGATTTATGGCTGCGCCTTTGGAATGTGGGCAGAAATCAACGACTAGTGTTCGCCGTAAATCTCTATAAAACCGATACCCGTCTGGTTGTTCTTGCCGGGGATCCGAGTTACCGCGATTTGTAATTCGGCGGTATACTGATCGGCTGAGACGTGAATACACCGACGGCTGGCAGATGAGCATAGATTCTCCTCGAGCAGTGTCTCAACAAAGATGAACGAAGAACTCTGGAACAGGGTGGACGATTTTCTCTCGGAAGTTCTCGGGACATCTGATCCAGTGCTTGAGTCGGCGTTGCGCGCGAGCGCGAAAGCGGGTTTACCCGCGATCCAGGTTTCGGCGAATCAGGGAAGGTTGTTGCAATTATTGGCGCAGACGCAGGGCGCTCGTCGCATACTGGAA
>JBKPGQ010000050.1:0-7288 GCA_046729455.1 Verrucomicrobiota bacterium | reverse complement strand
TAGATCCAGTGTCTTCGGTTCGCTCCGCGATTTTCATGTTGTCTCTCGAGGCGCAACCATCCGCTTGTTCCTTACACCCGTGTCGACTCTCACCGAGACTAAGGGTGCGTGGCTACCTCTGGCTCTTCAACTACAGGAATTGACTTAACCGAGTCCTCAATCTTTTCCCTTAAACGCCGGCCCCAAACATATCGTCCCAACAACACCTTTACGGTAGCCGTAAGAGGAACGGCAAGGAGGGGACCGATTACCCCGCCAATGATCAGACCCCAGACGAAGATCGACACGATCACCGTCATCGGATGCAACCCCACGTAATTCCCAACAATTCGTGGAGCGTAAAATATACCTTCGAGATTTTGTATTACGATGAAAATTACCGTTACCCAGATCGGGTGTGCCCAATCGCCCCATTGAAACGCCGCTATGAGAACGGCCGGCACCCAGCAGATGATGATCCCGATGTAAGGGACCATCGTCAGCACAACAACAAGCGCCCCAATCACCGGCGCAAAATTGAGACCGAGAAGGGTCAGCGCCGTCCCAATGAGGATGCCATCCACCAGGCACACCAGCAGTTGTCCTCGGAAATAGGCGGTGACATAGCTATTGATTTCCGACAAGAGCTCCGCCACTTCGTCCCTGAAAGGCGATGCGCGAAGGGGCAAGTATTCTCTCCAATGCGCTTCGATGCGCGGCTTTTCGTTCAGCAGGAAGAATAAATAGATCGGCACTAGGATGAGACTGAGAAGGAAACCTGTGATGCCAAGAAATCCGCCGATGCTTTTCTTAAGAATATCCCAGAACTTTTCCATCAGCGCCGGAAGCGCCTGCTGCAAATTAGGCATTTGTTTTTCCACGTACGCCTGAATTCGCTGGCGTTCCGCAGTGGTCAGCTTTGGCGGGCTTGGCGCGATTGTTTCAGCCGCGGGGGCAGGCTCGAAAGCTCTTGGCGTGGGAGAAGCGGTCGGTTGCGAGTGAGGAGAAGCGGATGGCGCGGGTCCGATGAGCCAGTTTGTAAAACTTGTCGACGCAGATTTCCCTCGTCCGCCACCGAGGAACCCGAACGTTTGATCGAATCGATAGATTAGATCCACGATGTAATCGCGAGCTCGTTCCGTATAGGCAGGAACTTGTTTCGCAAAATTCGCGCTCTGGATCGAGATGGTTGGGATGAGCCACGCGGCAAATCCACCGAGGGCAAAAAAGGCGATGGCAAAAACTAGAGCCACGGCTTTGGTGCGACTGAGAGTCCCGCGAGACAATTTCGTTACCAGCGGATCCAGCAGATAAGTGAGAATTACAGCAATGGCCACCGGGATCAGGATCGGTTGGAGGAAGCTAATGATATTGGCGCTGGCCCAAATTACCGTGCCGATGATCACGATGAGAAGAACCACACAGAAGGCCGTGAGCGCCGCCCAAATCATCTTGCGCTGCCACGCCGTGGGATAGTTACTCATGTTATTTGTGGGAACGCCCACGGTCACTGGGTGCGATTGGTCTTTGCTGGTGGGCCGTTGCCGATTGGCGGCTTCGTTCTTTCGATCTTATTCGCCAGGTTCTTATTCTTGGGATCGAGCGCCAGCGCTTTTTGCCAGGATTCGAGCGCTTCCGAAATGCGATTCAGTTTGAAATAGGTGTCGCCAATATGCTCGAAGACAACCGAATCATCGTGGTCTGCAGTTTTTGCGGCTCGGAGCAGGTCGCTCAAAGCTTGATCAAATTTGCCCTTTCGAAACTCTACCCAACCGAGGCTATCAAGGTAGGAAGCGTTATTTGGTTCCATCTCAAGGGCGCGTTTAATCATCGTTTCGGCTTCGTCCAGGTTCATGTTGTGATCGGCCCACATGTAGCCCAGATAATTACAGGCTTCCGCCGAGTTCGCCGGATCGAGCGCGATTGATTTGCGAAGGAGATCGGCCGCCTTGTCGTACAAACCTGCCTGCTCAGCCGTCGCGCCATAGTTGAAATAGAACCTGGCATTTGCGATGTCATTGTCCTGGTCGAGTTGCGCTTCGTGCAATGCCTCCTCAAAAGTCGCCACGGCCTGCTGGGTCTGTTTCGCTTCGCTTTGGGCGATAGCCAGATAGTAAACGATCTCCGGCGCCCCCAGGAACCGGCGCCGGGCTTCTGTTAGCAATCTGACCGCACGATCGGCATCTTTTAAGGGTCCAAGAAGGAGTTCTGCCAGGTGCAAATATGTCCCTACATGATTTGGATTAATCAGCAGGCTTTGCTCATAATTTGCGGCTACTTTCGCAAAGGTCGCTTTTGCTTCGTCAACTCTCTTTGCGCGTTGGAGCGATCGCGCTTCATCATCCAGCACCTGCGCCAATAAATCATAGGGTTGGTACTTTTCGGGATGCTCTTTGATGATTTGCTCGAGCATCTCAACTGCTTTACCCCGCTGATTTGTCAGGATAAAACCGGTCGCTAGTTTCTCTCGCGCGTTCGCATCATCCGGTTGCAGCTCGAGAACGCGCAGATAAAGCGGAATTGCGTCTTTCAGTTGCTGGGAGGCTGCATAGTAGTCGGCGACATCCTTTAGAATCGCAGGATCGTCGCCGGCGTGTTCGGCTGCCTTTTTGAAGATTTCGTTGGTCCTTTTCAGTTCGTCGGGTTTCGGCTGTGAATCGGACTTGAATAGAACCGCCACATAAAGTTTGCCGAGCCGCATCCAAAAGTTGGGGTCGCCGCTGGGAACCTTCGTGGCGCGATCCAGAACTTCGAGCGCCTTTTTCTCTTGTCCGGCTGCAAATTCGATTTCCACCAGCCGCTGGTAACCTTGAATGTCCCTGGGATTCAGGGTGATCGCCCGGTTGGCATAATCGATGGCTTGATCGGTCTTCTTGAGATACTTCGCATAAATGTATGCGAGTTGCTGATACGGATCGGCAACGCTCGGATTTGCCTTGATTGCATCCTTCAATACGTCAATCGCCTGTGGAAAATCTTCCTGGTCTATCAGCAAAGCAGCTACGCGCGAGGCGAGCTGCGATTGGCCGGGATCGAAATTCAGCACTTTGCGATACGCCTCCAGCGCGCGATCCATCTCGCCATTTTCTTCGAGGGACATTCCTTCGACAAAATGCGTCAGCGCATCTGCCTTGTGTGCGCCTTCCGACCGTAAAGCAAGATCGGGAGCTGGCTTGGAATTGAATGAATTGTCATGGCGGCCAGCCTTTTTTATTGCTGCGGACGAAGAACCAGTTTTTGGCGATGAGGTTTTCGGTTTTTGGCTAGCCGCGGCGGTCGCCGCGGCGACAAAAACCAGCGCCAAAAAAAGACACGGGCATAGCAAAACGCCACACTTCCGCTTCTTCTGCCTCACGCTGGTAATGTTAGTCTTCGGCTGCAATTTGTCATCCCGAGTAAACCGAGGGGCTCCTCACAAGGTGGTTGATAACCCGTTCTATCTAGCGTGACGCAGACTTCAAGGGCGAGGTCCCTCACTTCGTTCGGGATGACACGCTATAGGTCTTGAGTTGCTCGCGAGCTAGCGGCTGCGCCCCAACCGCGTTACGCCTTGTATCGCAGACGCTTCTTATGCCGATGCGCTTTCATACGCTTGCGGCGCTTGTGCTTGGCAATTTTCGCTTTGCGCCTTTTCTTAAGAGAGCCCATTCAGATTTCCAGATTTGCGAGTGCTGATTCAACCACCTAATCCGCTGTTCTGCAACTTGCTTCTTTGCTGCGGGATCAAACCCTTTGTGCTACAGCAGTTATTCGCCGGGGTAACAGTTGGCTAGAGCGATTGATTAAATCGTTCGCTAAATCCAATGAAGGCATGCGGGAATCGCGACAAACAGTACCAACGCAATATAAAGCACCCATCCCGTTTCGCCTTGAACTCAGTGCCCGATTTCCATTCCGGAAATTTACCGCCGTTCGCGACTTGATAGCCTATTTCGAATAAGAGATCGACATCCTGCACTGCACCGGAGAGATCCCAGTTCGGATCAACTTCGTCCGATACCTGATGGTAGTGATGCTCGGTGTAATCGTCTCTCTTTTGCTGTCCGAAATTTGCCGGTTTGCCGATGAAATCTTTGCCGCCTCTGGTGTAAAGCGAAGGCACGCCACGCTTCGAAAATTCGAAATGATCGGCACGATAAAAATTGCCTTTTTCCGGCTGACTGTCCGGCGTCATCATCCGACCGTTGCGTTTGGCGGCCGCGGCCAGCAAGTCGTCGAGTGTGGAGTTGTTGTCGCTCAAGTCCTCGATGTCGCGCGTTTTCCCCCATGGGTTCACGGTATCGATGTTGATGTCGGCCAGCGTCTTCTCCAGCGGATAAAGCGGATGTTCTGCGTAAAATTTCGCACCGAGCAATCCCGCTTCCTCGGCGGTCGTAGCCATGAACAGCACCGAGCGTTTCGGCGGTGGATTTAATTTTGTGAACCCGGCCGCGAGCTCGATGACAGAAGCCACGCCAGACGCGTTATCGATTGCGCCGTTAAAAATCTGGTCACCCTGCAATTCGAGATGACGTCCGAGGTGGTCCCAATGCGCGGTATAAATGACATATTCATCGCCCAACTTTGGATCACTCCCTTCGAGTTTGCCGATCACGTTATGCGATTTGAATGAGCGCAGCTGTTGCTTAATTCCATCCGTGCTTTGGCTTTTAACGTCACCGGGCGAAATTCTTTTGTGATCGCTGATTTCTTCAGCGCATCGAAATCCTGACCACAGTCGGCCAGCAATTTTTTCGCAGTATCGAGCGTGATCCACGAGCGCGCTTCCACGGCGTCCGCGTTCTTATTTGGCGAATCAATCTCGTAGTTCTCCTTGGCCCAGCTTGTTTTCACGACCGAATACGGATAGCCGGCTGCCTCAGTCTGGTGGATGATCACAGCGGCCGCAGCCCCCTTTTGTGCAGCGATCTCATATTTGTAAGTCCAGCGGCCGTAGTAGGTCATCGCTTTTCCCTTAAACATTTTCTCGTTGAGTTTCGATGGATCTTTCGGATCTGGAATCGGCGGATCACCGATCAACATCAGCAATGTCTTGCCGCGAACATCGACACCTTTGTAATCGTCCCAGCCGTATTCCGGCGCGACAACGCCGTATCCGACGAAGACCACATCCGAATTGTCGATCTTGATTTCCGGTTGGAGACGCGCCGAGGAGGCGATGAAATCCTCGGGATACTTGAGATCGATGGTTTTATCTCCAATGACGAACGACATCCCGGGTTCGCTCTTGATCCCAGCCAACGGAACTTCTTGTGTGTACGTTCCGTCTGGATTTCCGGGTTTCAACCTGATCTGTTTGAACTGATCGCTGATATACTTGACCGACAGCTCTTCGCCTCTGGTTCCGGGCGCGCGCCCTTCAAATTCATCCGACGCCAGAACCTTGATGTGCGCGAGCACACCATCTGGCGTGATCGCCTCCAGCGCTGGTTCCAAGCGCAATGCCAATTCGTCGACCGCGAAAAGCGAAGTCGCAGCGGTAAGAAAGACTGCGACTAACGAACACAAAATTTTCATGCTCTTTCTGTAGCGGCGCTCTATGAGTGTCGCAAACGTTTGTGGCTACGTCAGGCGCCATTGCGTTCGAAAAGAAATTGGATGCGGGGATTCGAAGGAGACGGAGGCGTCGCCTCGTCAAAATCTGTGCACGCGAGTAACTGGCGCAAGCCAACCGATTCTGCCAACGAAATCATTTGAGCAGGCGAGAACAATTGCCATTCGAAATTGTCTTCGCCACCGTCCGGATAATCCAGGTACACGAACAACCGATCTTCCTCTACGCGTTTGGTCTCGCGAACTACTCCACCAGGTGTCTCGAACTCATATCGACCCTGATGAGCGACAAGAAACTCGGGACTCCATAGGTCCAGGATAACTCGACCGCCTTCGCGAACTCCCTCAGCCAATCGTCCGAGCACTTCTCGATTTGTTGTCGCATCGAAATAGCCAAAACTCTGAGATATGATTATCGCAATATCGAACGCGTCGGGATCTGGCCGGTAATCGCGAACATCCGCGATCATGTAGATCGGGCCGCCAGCTCGCGCGCGAGCTTTCGCGATCACATCAGCATCGCGGTCAATGCCGATCACTGAGTAACCGCGTTTCGCGAGCGCCAGCGCGTGTCGCCCCATGCCACAACACGTATCCAACGCTTTGCGAAAAGTGGGTAGGGGAGCGCAACGACAGACGAACTCTGTCTCCTGCCTGGTGCGAGCCTCACTGATACCGATGTGGAAGAACTCTAACCACTGAGGAGAATAGGCATTCGCTTCTGGGCTCATAATTTCCGGAGTCGCACTGGATCTAAGCTTGATCAGAATTCTTCTGACGTTGAATAAACCAATCAAACGTTGCGGAAAGCGTGTGTGCACCAGATTCGTCGTAGATCTCTACTGTAATTCCGATGACCGAACGGCCCTTTGATGAAAGCTCTGCATCAAGCCGAGCGAGAGATTCAGGCGTGGTACTCGCGGTGGACATGATGGTGCCATTTGCAGGATTGCGGAATTTCGCTTCCACGCGACGCAGGACCGGCACAAGACCATCAGAGGAACCGAAATGTTTAAGCAAAAGCTCCCCGCTGGAAGCCTCGGCAAGGGCGAGCTGCGCGCCCGCGTGAACTGTGCCGAGATGATTAAGATACTGGCCTCCTGATGGCAGCAGCAATAGATGCTCAGCGTCGGTGGCGGGGCGGATACCCAGAAGGCTATTAAATGGCAACTCAGTGATGTTGATTTTCACACAATGTTATACCTCTATGGAACGCGAGGTGAGCCAGGCTCGAATCTTTTTCAAGGTCTCGTCGCTGTCCATGCCGCTGATTCGCTTTTGAAACGTTCGCCGTGCCCAGTCCATTAGCCGCGGCCCAGAAATCTCGGTCTCATGCGAATGAGCATGGAAATATTTCGCGGTTAGCGATCCTGTTCTTGGGAAAAGATGAAAGTGAACGGCACGTGTCTCCTCAGAAAACAAGGCGCAGTAAACTCGCTGTGGCCGAACGACGGCTTCGATTGCAGCAGTAGCCATTGCCAATGTTGGCCCAAGCGCTGCAAGGGCTGCGGGGTTCATCTGCGAAAGAGACTCGACGCCATTAGTAGGCGTCACGATCAAGTAGCCCGGGATATGGCAAGTGGTGCACGCTTCAACGATGAAATGCTCATTGGCCAGAACTGGCGAAGGCCTTCCCGACAGTCCGGCGCGCTTTGTGAGGTCCCTCACTTCGTCCGGAATGACACAGTCATGTTAGCGGCCTTTTTGGGATGTTCCGGCAGGTGCTTCCTTTTTCTCTTGCGGGCCGATGCCGATT
>JBKPGQ010000049.1:0-2021 GCA_046729455.1 Verrucomicrobiota bacterium | reverse complement strand
AACAGTGCCGCCGCGTTTTGGATTCCGCGACTGCGGTTTGCGCGAACGTAGTCGGTGATTCGGCGCTCGATTAGTTGTTGCTTCGCGAGGTCGAGGGTGGTCACAATCTCGTCTCGGCCTTTCTCGGCCGCCACAACTTGCTGGACAAAGTGCGGCGCGAGAAAGGTGCGTTTCGTTTGCGCGCGAGCGCTGAATGAGCGCGCGAAGAATTGCCGGTTGATTTTTGCGCGATCGTACCAGCCGCTCAACGCCGAATCGAGTGAGCGATTATCGCGGTCGGCAAACAACGCACGCCGGGTCGGGCTTTGCGGAATGACGCAGAGCGAAATTGCTTCCGGCGTCGTCAAGTGCCCGGCGCTCTTGCCGAAATAGATCTGACTGGCCGCACCGATGCCTTCGATGTTTCGTCCGTAGGGGGCGAGATTCAGATAGGCTTCAAGAATCTGGGACTTCGAGTAATGCCGCTCCAGTTCGAGCGCGCGAACAATTTGCACGAACTTACCGCCGAGAGTGCGAGTGCGCAGATGATAACGCAACCGCGCAACTTGCATGGCAATGGTCGAAGCGCCGCTATGCGCCCCGCCCGGTCGCAAACCAAATGCCGCCCGCACCAACGCCACAGGGTTAACTCCCGGATGATACCGATAGTATTTGTCTTCAAATTGGAGGGTGGCATCGATCAGCGCGGGAGAAATATTTGGCAAAGAAGTCCAGACCCGATATTTCTGGTCGGTGGTCAGAGTGATGCGAAGCAGCTTTCCGTTGCGATCGCGAACACATTGCGAGAATGAGATCCCATCGAGTAATGGCGGCCTAGGCAGCGCGATCCAAACGAGTGCGACAGCTGCGGCGAGAATTGCGAACGCGAGCAGAAGTTTCTTGCAACGCCCAGTTTTATACGCGGTCATCCTGAGCAAAGCGAAGGACCTCGCCCACGCAGCTTGGACCACATATTGGAATGAGCGTGATCTATCCCCCTGTGAGAGGTCCCTCGCTTCGCTCGGGATGACACGCCTTTTCATTTTCTGTATCTCCGATGGGCTACTCGGTCACGGTGATCTTTCCTCCAACGCCGCAGCCTTTGAGGGCCCGCTCGTACATCGATTGGGCGAAAATAGGCGGCACCGTAAACTCGCCGCGATTAGATGATTTAATTTGATAATTGATCTCGAGTACGCTGCTGGAAACGGTCGCGTAAAAGACGGCGCGATCTTCACGAACATCGACATAATCGACGCCGGCAATTGTCGAAACGCCCGGTTGCAAAGATGTCCCGACCACTTCGAACCCGCCGGGCAGAAGATCAATAATGGCAACATTGGTGACGGGTTCATCGCGCACCGTTCGCACCTGCAGACGGACATGAATCGGTTCGCCCAGTTTCGTCCGCGTGACCGGCTGATTATTCTTGTCGAGTAACTCACGATGAACTTCCAATCCGGCGGTGACTGGCTGCGTTGGAACATGTCGATCAAATCCAGCTTCTACCACCTGGGAAAAGGCGCCCGGGCCGCTGAGCTTTCCAGCGCTGTTGAAGCGAAGCGCAATCGCGTCTTTCGAAAAAGCAGTCCGTTGCAGCAATTTCGCACCGCTCGTTAGGGCAACCTCGCGCTTGTCTTTGTGAATTTCAGCAATGCTGAGTACGGGCAGCGTTTGCGCGATGGCGTGTGAGTACGATTTCAGAGCCGAAACAGCATAAGCGGCCGAGAGCGTGTTGAATTCCCCGCGCCCGATCGGCTGGAGAATTTGCTCGAATTCCGACGCCGAGATTCCTTTCAGACGCGACGGAAACGCGCGGGCGAGCACGGTAATGTATTGCGCGTTTGCTCCGAGCGGCTGACAGAAGTCGTCGTAATCCCCGCTCGATTCATTGGCGATCTTGTAGGCGCTTATCAACTCGTCTGCATCTTTGTCCTTGTGCAGAAGTTTGAGCGCACCTGCGAGATAAACGCCGGTTACATCATTTTGCCATATGTCAGCCCTGTCTCTTATACACATCTGACGCTGCCGACGATTCGCCA
>JBKPGQ010000048.1:0-1683 GCA_046729455.1 Verrucomicrobiota bacterium | reverse complement strand
CCTCAGCGCGCGAGCGCGTCCCACAAAATGTTAAGTCACGCCTGTTTCCAGCCGTTGCCGTCCCCATCTGACGCGAGCGCAGGTTCCATTTCCGGTGTACGATCCGCCTCTTCAGGTGCGCCTTCCCAGCCTACGTCCATTAGAGATTTTTCGTGATGCTCCTTGGCAATGAGCATGTAAAGCGACGGCACAATGAACAGAGTGAAAATTGTTCCAATAGTCATTCCGCCAACAAGCACAAGACCGATCGAATTTCGTGCCGCAGCGCCGGCCCCGGTGACGAGTGTGAGTGGAAAGTGACCCGCGACGGTTGCAACGCTCGTCATCATGATCGGGCGCAAACGAATGCGCGCGGCTTGCGCGATCGCCGCAAGTTTTGTCTGACCCTGCCGTTGCAATTCGTTCGCGAACTGGACAATCAGGATTCCGTTCTTCGAAACGAGACCGACGAGCGTCACGAGACCGACTTGGGAGTAAATGTTGAACGACGTAGTCCAACGGTCGGTAAAGAACTGCCCGAACGGCATTTTTAAAAACATGAAGAGACCCGCGCCGAACATGGCGAGCGGGACCGATCCCAACAGAATAATGAACGGATCGCGGAAGCTGTTGAACTGCGCCGCCAGGACGAGAAAGATCAGCACCAGCGAAAGCACAAACACGCCCAGAAACTTGCTGCCTTCGGTCTGCAACTGGCGCGACTCGCCAGTGTAATCGAGCACGTAACCTTTTGGCAGAATCTTCTTTGCTTCATCCTCCAAAAATTTCAGAGCAGCATCGAGCGAAACAGCTGGAACCCCGCTGATGGTGACCGCGTTGAGTTGTTGCATCCTATTGAGCGAACGCGCCACGGTTTTGGGCTTGATGGAAGCGACGGTGCTCAGCGGGATGAGCTGGTTGTTCGGTCCGCTGACGTAAATATTCTTCAACTGCTCAGGATTCAATCGATCAACGCGCTTGATTTGCGGAATCACTTTGTAACTGCGCCCTTCGATGTTGAACCGGTTGACATAATTGCCGCCGATGCTGGCCGAGATATCGGCGCCCACTTGCTGCATGTCGAGGCCAAGCGCCGCGACCTTATCGTGATCGAAAACAATCGCCGATTGGGGCTGGTCGATCTTCGTATCGATGTCGCCGAACTGGAAAATATGCGCCTGCATCGCTTTTCCGAAAATCTGCTTAGCGAATTCGAGAATCCGTTCCTGGTCGGCGGTCGAGGTGATCACGAAGCTGACCGGAAAATTGTCCCCGCCGGGAAGCGCCGAAGGCATGATCGGAAACATTTGGATGCCGGGAATCGCGCCGAGTTTTGCCTGGACTTGCGGCAGGTAGGCCTTGGTCGGCGTGTTGCGAACGCCCCATGGCTTCAAAACCATTCCGCCGAATCCGTTGTCCGGGAACGTAAGTTGAAACGTGAACCGCGTGTCGGGGATGTTTTGAAAGACTTTTCCTGCAGCATCCGCGTAACGGATCGTGTCGTCGATAGTCGCGTTTGCCGGCGCGGTGATAATTCCAAAGATCACACCCTGATCCTCTGTCGGCGCCAATTCCTTCGTCCCAAGTTTCGGAATCACCGCGAACATCAAGAGGGCGAGGAGTGAAACGCCTGCCCAAAAAATGTAGACCGCCGGCCGCGCATTCAGTGTGCGATCGAGATGACTTCCGTACCAATCCCGGAAG
>JBKPGQ010000047.1:0-2777 GCA_046729455.1 Verrucomicrobiota bacterium | reverse complement strand
GTATTTGTCTGGAGCCACCCGCATCGGCAGCGCGTTTGGGCCAACGATTGCGGCCGGATATAATCTGATCGGAACGTCCGATTTTAACAGGGACGGAAAACCTGATTACCTGCTGTTCAATCCGAGCACGCGGGGAACGGCTATCTGGTACCTGAACAACAATGTTCGCATTGCCACTGCTGTCGGTCCAACTCTCGCCGCGGGCTACACCTTGGCCGCACCCTGAGTCGTAGAAGCGACATTACTCTGATTTCCGATGCACCGCCCCCACGCGCGCGTACGCGTGGCATTAGGCAAAACGACGCGTGACTCTTTCGAGTTCTAAAAACGCCGTCAGCTTGTCGTCGGCATGCACAACGAAACGATTTCCGTCGTCGCGATGTCCACCAGCAATAGAAAACTATATCCTCGGCACCCTACGACTATCGAGCGATCGCGCCTTCTTTGTTTCGTCTTATTTCCTCAGCGAGCTTCACGCTTTTTTTGCGATCATTGATGACGAACGTATTGTTTTCTCCCAGTGTTGACCACGCCCCGCGTGACACTTCGCTAAAGTCCACAAACCGCCAGTCGGTGATGTCCGTTTGTTTCAGGCCGAGATAGTCTCGCACAGCAGGGGAGACATCGAGGCCTGCGCCCTTATTCAGATTGGGTTTTGGACGTTCATTGCCAAACACATATTGCCAATGGTCCGTTCGGAATGGTCCTGCGTCTTCCCATTGCGCATAAGCAATTCGATTGCCTTTGCGGATCGCGACCCATCGATCTTTGCAAGTGGAAACAGCCGGGCCCTGGTACGCCTCTTTGAACCACGGAACAACGCGAGGCGCTTCCGGCCGGTGGCCTGTATGTGCTTTGTCGTTGTAAGGCAGTGCGCAGTAAAATGGGTTCTGTCGCGGCGTAAATTTCACCGGGATATAATTCCTCCGATGGGCAGGGTTTGGGTCATCAAAACCGCCGTAGCTTTTTGTCCATCGTTTGTCCCAGGAGCTCGTCCGATTCGGTGCAAGATTATTTCCGCTCGGTCGTTCGCCGATCCAAAAGACTGTTGTTACGATACTTGTTTTCCACGGATAGCGCTGCGCAGGCCGAGAGGCAGACGATTTTTTGATGAGGGGCTTGCCTTTTTCAGTGACCGCTTCGATTTGAGCAGCAAGGGCCGGATCATATGCGATGAAGAGCGCGAAACAAAAAAGCCCAAGTGAGCAGCGTTTCTCCATCACTTTCGAATCGGTTCCCGTTCAAAGATTCCCTAAAGCCGCGGAGAGTTACTTCGCGTTTCGGGGGTAGATTATCACTTTAGAACGCAATTAAAAAACAATATTTTTTAGAATGCATCGGGCGCCAGCCGCGATCAGCAACGCAATCGGCTGGGCAAAGTTTTTCTCCCGCTACATCGCGCTGTGATTCGGGTTTACGATGAAGCTGGCGATGTGATCGAGAAAGTGTCATCCCGCGGCTTGGATCATTTTCATCATCGTAGCAACGTCCGTTCAACTAACGATACGAAATCAGCATCGTCAGCTGGCAAAGGATAGCCGTGGTCTTGTCGCCACCGATCGGCAGCGTCAAGATAATCCTTGCCCTCTTCTGGATTGATCTTAGGAGCGTGTCTGACGTACTTTAAAAAAGGCAGCCAATCTTTTTCTGGCACGTATCCCGGCGATATTCCCTCAAATGGATGATCGTATCCAGCCTCTTGGATTAGATCGCAAACCTCGGCAACTTCCTGATTAGATTCCAATCTGTGCCCCTCCGCACGCGATAGCGCGTGAAAAGACAGTAAGACCGAATCGTGTTGTTTTAGGATCGCAGCGCTTCGCTCAAAACAGCCGTGGACAGCTTTAGCGCGTTCCTCCTTCTTCGTGTCGGTTAGCGTGTCTAGCGTCCTTCGAACCTGCATATAAATTGGATAGGGAGAAACGAACCACCGAACGAGAAACGCGCTCGCTCCAGCCAGTAACGGTACCAAAAGGAGGACACATGCGTTCATTCGATCCGAAATGTGGTCGTGAAACCACCGCGGATAAAACCACAGAAGAACCGCTAGCGTGGCTCCCACAATGAGAGATACCCACCCACAAACTGCGCCCGTTCCTTTTGATGCCCATTTACATCTTTCTGAGAGGTAAGTGAGAAAGCTTCGCATCCTAAAAAAAGGCAGTGTTCTGAATCTTGCGCCGATTTCGAGGTGACACAAGAAAAGCACTCGTACGAGATTCGACCGCGCAGGGACAATCGCAGCGTCGATCTAATCAGTGATGTGCTGCCATATGGTCGCGTGTGGTACGGGGAACCAAACGCAATCAGCAATGCAATCGGTACGCGAAGTTTTCCAGCCGCGCACATGATGCTGTGATTCGCGTTTACGATGCGGGCTAGCAATCTGATCGAAACGCACGAGCATGCGGGCGATTTCAAAGAGCCGTAGCCCGTCTGCTTGCGCTCCGACTACACAAAAGGAAGACGTGCATGAAACGCACGTCGAATATTGGTGAACCGGGGCTAACCGGCCTGCTCCCGCCAACGGTTTCCACTGCGCCGTATCCAGACGCCGACGTTGAAAAAAGGTTGTCGATCCTAGAAGGCGAAATTGAGACCGCTACGCACCATGCCGAAGTTGTTAGATGGACCGTTCACTACGTTCCAGCTGAAATCATTAATCCAGCCGAGATGCGGCGTGATTCGGACTTCAACGCCGCCACCGAATTGGCCAATCCACTCTGCCTCGGCATCGGTACGGCGTGTGACGATCTGATCGTTCACTTCGCCTTCCT
>JBKPGQ010000046.1:0-3454 GCA_046729455.1 Verrucomicrobiota bacterium | reverse complement strand
TTGGTTGAACCTCTTCAATTCGATATGCTTCGTCATGGCGTCGATCTCCTCGCTCTCGGTTTGCGATTCGCAACCTCAAGCCTAGCGGCCTGAGGCGATCGACGCCTGCCTCCCTATTTCAACAGCGACAGGGACATTCCGAATGCCTCCTCGGGATCGACATTGGCGGGATTGCCGATATAAACCGGTGCCGCCGTCGCGATCATCCGGGCTGCCATGACGAACTAGTGAGGGTGCTCTCAAACGTTATCGGTGTTTCCTGTCAGTGCAGGGCGCTTTGAGCGTCGCGCGCTCGCCTGAGGTCAGCTGTTTCGGCTCCTTCGTCAAACCAACGGCAGATGGGTTCTAACAGCGCCCGCGCCTCATCAGGCCTTCCTTCCGTCAGCCAGAGTTCCGCAAGGCTTGTGGCTGCGCGCAATTCCAGGGACTTAGCGCTCTGGCCACGTGCCACTTCAATAGACTTTTTCAGACAGGACTCGACCTCTCTAACCTCCGATGGGTTGAGTGTTACAAGAATTTGCGCCTTTTGCCGATGCAATTCCGCTTCCCATGCGCGGCCTGTCACGTCACTAATATTGGACAGCGTCCTCTCGACGATCGAGAGTGCAGCCTCATTTTCGCCAGCCTTGGCATGCACCTCTGCCAACCAGCTCTCCATCATTGGAAGCATGAAGCCGACGCCACTACGCCGCGCTTCATCGATGCCCAGTTCTATTTCGGCTCGGGCCTCTCCAAGTCGGCCCGAGTGACCGAGGGCCCGGCCTCGAGAAATTCTCGACAGAGTCAGGTACAGCGAAAACCGCTGTTCTGCTGACATCTCGAAGCTTCTTTCGGCGCTTTCCAGGGCGCGAGCCGCGTCCCCGCGCAGGAGATGCACAACCGAAGTCATGTAATGGGCAAACGCTACGGTGTACGGATGTCCAAGTTCCTGAGCCAAGGCAAGCGCTTCCGAAACACGGGAAAGGGATTGATCCGGGTAGCCCATGAACCACAAGTCCCACGACAGCAGCAGCAGTGAAGCAACTTGGGGCTCCACCATGTAAAGGTTGTATAGCGGTTGCTTTCCTTTGCTAAGCGAAAGCCTGATTGCCTCCTCGAAATGGTTCGCCGACGATTGGAATTCCCCGATCGTCAATAACGTGCTGCCCATCACTCTATAAGCCACCATTAACGGAACGGGGTCGGACAACGCTCGTGACCGTGACAGAAACTCATCTGCCATGTGGAGCGCTTCATCATTCTTTCCACTCATCCATTTGTGCCCCCATAACCCAAACAGGGCTTGGAAATATTCGGGGATGTTGCCGAGTCGCAGGCATAAGGTACGGGCTCGAGAAAAGGCTTCGCGCGTTTCCGCAGAAGCGTATCCTCGAACAGCGATAAGCGGGATTCCCAGCGCCAACTGAATGTCGATCTCTTGCTTGGTCCGCTCAGATGTTTCCGGCAAAGCGTTCAGAAGCTGAAGGGCCTTTCGAAAATTAGCAATCGCTTCAACGTTAGCGGAATGTGCGAGCGCGCGTTGACCAGACTCGAACCAGCAACGAATCGCCAGTTGGTGGTTGCCTGCTTCCTGATAGTGATAGGCCAGGAGTTCGGGTTGATTTTCAACGAACTCCGGATAGTCATTCTTTAAGATCGCCGCAATGTCCGAATGAACCTGCTGCCTCTTGCTCCTGAGCAAGGAATCGTAGATAGCATCACGCAACAGCACATGCTTGAAGGCGAAGCGGACAGAAGGCGAAATCCCGACTCGATAGATAATGTCAGCCTGTTCGAGCTGCGAGAGGACTGATACCATGTCCTCTTCGTTAAGTCGCGATGCGGCGGCCAAGAGGTCGTAAGAGAACTCACGCCCGATCACAGCAGCAATCTGCACAACCCTCCGGCTCGGCGCAACGCGATCGAGCCGCTCCATCAGTGCGTCACTCAACGTCTCCGGAACCCTGAGCAACGCCGGTTGTGTTGAGCGCCCGGAAGTGGCTTGAGTTTGTGAAGGCGCGCTCAACGTACTGCTTGTCAGTTCCTCTATGAATAGTGGGACGCCGTCGGCTTTTTCGATAATTTGGTCGACCAGCTCTTCGGAGATGCTCCGGCCTTTCAAAAGATCTCGAATTAAGGTTCTTACTTCGGTTTGCGATAACCGAGTGAGCGAGTGTATGGTGATGTTCGCATGGGCGGTCCACGGAGGGTGGAACTCGGGTCGGCACGATACAATAAGCAATACGCGGGCGTGACCAATCCGGCTGATAATCAGATCAAGCAGCTCAAGGGTTGATGGATCTACCCAGTGCGCATCCTCGAAGATACAGAGCGTGGGGCGTTGCAAAGAAAACGCCAAGAGCATGTCGACAAGCGTGCTTATCGTTCTGTTCTTTATTTGCTGTGGTGTAAGTTCTGACAGTTCGTTGTCATCTTCAGTGGAGATTGACAACAGGTTGGCAATCAGCAGGACCGGATCGACGGAATTATTTGTCAAGCGCGGAAGATACGCCTTAAGTTTTGCAATCTTTTCCGCGTCGGGCTCACGAGCTGTTAGTTGAGCCGCTTTTTCGATCTGCTCAATCACTGGAAAGAACGCGCTCTGACTGTGGTAAGGCGAGCATTGATGGTGCAACAAGATGTGTGGTTCGTGTTGGATATGCGATAGCAATTCGTGGAGAAGCCGTGATTTTCCAACTCCTGGAATACCCGAAAGCAGTGTGACTTGCCCGTCACCTTCTTTGATTTTCTTCCACCTGTCGAGCAGCAAGCTTAGTTCGCTTGAGCGCCCAATGAGCGGCGTGAGAGAGCCTGAATGCGCAGCCTCGAACCGGCTACCGGCACTTTTGGCCGCAAGTACGCGGTACACATGAACAGGTTCGGTTACACCTTTGAGTTCTTGGAGCCCAAGGTCTTGTAAATCGAAAACTGCCGATACGAGACGTCTTGTCGATTCCGAAATGAGTACCGTATTGATAGCGGCAAGGGTCTGTAGGCGCGCGGCAATATTGGGCGTTTCCCCTACCGCATCCATCGACCAGGAAGCAGTGCTGTTTGCAATTTCACCAACAACAACCGGCCCGGAGCAAATGCCGACCCGACAAGCCAGGGTGACCGGCCCTGAAATCTTCGTAACTCCAGAAACAATTTCCAGGGCCGCGTGAACAGCACGAGCGGCGTCATCCTCGTGTGCGTAGGGCCAACCGAAAAATGCCATCACGCCATCGCCGAAATAGCGAGCGACCTCGCCTCCATAACGCCTAATCGCCGTGCTGCACTCCCTCCGATACGCGTCAATGAGTTTTTGGAGATCTTCAGGGTCTAACTTCTCCGAGAGCTGCGTAGAGCCCACCAGATCACAGAACATCACAGTGATTTGGCGAAATTCGGCTTCGCGATGTTGCCCACTACTGGGTGACACCTCAGTAAAGTTCGAAACCGCGGTTGTGGTGCCGGTGCGTTGGCCCGCTGCCGT
>JBKPGQ010000045.1:0-13055 GCA_046729455.1 Verrucomicrobiota bacterium | reverse complement strand
GGCGTGGAATGCCCTTCGACCAGGATCATGTTTGTCCTGGCTGTGCGATGCCGCATCTTGCGCGGTTCGCGATATTCTTCGCAGTTGAGCCACTCTTTGGCACGCTGCGTTGATTCGAATTCAAGTACCACGATGCGCTTCGGTTTCCAGTCGCCTTCCAGCACTTCTGTTTTGCCGCCGCGGACGATGTATTTGCCGCCGTACTTCTCTACAGTCGCAGCGGCGAGCTTTTTGTATTCTTCGTACCCAACAGGATCGACGATGTCGATTTCAACGATGATGTAGGCAGGCATGGCGGGAGAAAGTTGAGGGTTGAGAGTTGAGCGTTTTTAGTGGCCGTTGTAGCTGCGGTCTTTCGCGGCTAACTCAGGGATTTTTTTTCGGCGCCGCAGTCGCAGCCAGTTGTTCCAGGTTTTGCGAAGGCTGTCGCGCGGAGTCTGATATTTTTGATTCAATTCGTTGCTCTTTAAAATCTGCGCGAGAATTCCTTTCGCAGAAAAATCGTCGGTATTGACGATCGTGTAAGCCGTTCCAACAGTAGCCGCATGATGCGCGTCACTAGCTGCAGTCATGGGCAGACCACGAATCTGCGCGTACTTGAAAGCGTAGCGGTTGTAGCGGCGGAGTGTTGTCGCAGCATTGAAAACCTCGATGGCATCAACGGGCAGCGTTTCCAGAGTGGAAAAACGGATCCCAGCACGAAACAAATCATACGGGTGCGGAGGAATGGCTAAACCGCCTCGCTGGTGGATTATGTCGCAGACCTCGCGTGCTGGTTTTCCCTTCAGGTAAGGAAGCTCCGCGCCAATGCACAGAAGATGGCCATCCGCTGTCGTCACTTCTACTCCTGGAAGAACGAGAAAATCGTCCACCGGCAATCCGTCCAGTCGCATCAAGCCTTTTTGGAGCAGGTAATTGACCGCATCGCACGTGTTGTGATCGGTGATAGCAATGCCATGCAAACCTTTGGCGCGCGCCGCTGCAATCATGTCTTCCGGGCTGGAAACGCCGTCCCCGGAAAAGAAAGAATGTGTATGCAGGTCGATGTTAAACGCCATTACCTAGAGAAGTTAAAAGGTTAAAGAGTTACACGTTAAAAAGAGAACTAAGCGTCGGCGGCCATAGACCGCCGCTACATTTTTACACTAACTCCTCAATAGCAAAGGCTGGCTCAGTCGGCGGTTCCTCCTGAATACGATTGAATTGGTGATCGTACAACCGCCGATAGTAACCCGATTTTTCGAGCAACTCGGCGTGTGTGCCAATCTCCTTGATGCAACCGCCGTCCATCACGATGATCTGATCGGCGGATAAGACAGTGGACAGCCGATGGGCGATGGCGATTACCGTGCGGCCAGCCGCCAGTTCAGCCAGGGCCTTTTGAATTTGCTGTTCCGATTCGGAATCGAGCGATGAAGTGGCTTCATCCAGTAAAAGAATTGGCGCGTTCTTCAGCACAGCGCGCGCGATGGCAAGACGCTGTTGCTGACCTCCCGAGAGAAGGCAGCCTTTGTCGCCAATCACTGTTTCGTAACCCTTCGGCTGGGCCATAATAAAGTCGTGTGCATAGGCGGCTCGCGCTGCTTCGCGAACTTCTTCCGGTGTCGCATCTAGCCGGCCGAACTGGATATTGTTAAAGATCGTATCGTGAAACAGGAACGTCTCCTGAGTGACGAGCCCGATTTGTTCACGCAACGATTTCTGAGTCACTGAGCGCAGATCGCGGCCATCGATTCTTACAGCGCCGGAAGTCGGATCGTACAGTCGAAGGATCAGCGATAGAATTGTGCTTTTGCCTGCGCCGCTGGCGCCCACGAGGGCATGGGTTTTCCCAGGCTCGAGATGCAACGTTACGTTGCTGATGGCATTAGTGACTGTGTTGGCATAACGGAACGTCACATCTTCAAAGTCAATCCGGCCCTGCGACGAGCTTAGCACCACGGCATCCGGTGCATCTTGAACGGTGGATTTTGAATCGAGAAGCGCGAAAATAGAAGTCGTAGCCGCGATGGACCGCTGCATCACCAGATGGATCCTGCTAAGCGTTTTGATCGGATCGTAGAGAATGAAAATTCCTGAGATCAATCCAAAAAAGCGCCCGACGCTCAGGTTCTCAGCGTAAACGTAAAGTAACGCCATTCCCACACCGATTGCGGCCATAGTCTCGACGAGCGGACCCACAGCTTCCAACGAGCGGATGATACGCATCATCTGGGAAAACTGCTGTTGATTACTGCGCTTAAATTCCTTTTCCTGGTGGGCCTCACGCGCAAAGGACTTGATCACACGAATACCGGCGAACGTTTCCTGCATCGTTACCACCATCTCCGCCATGCCAGCCTGTTCGTTTTGCACCGCCTTCTTGGCGCGTTTGCCGTAAACGCGCAGCGGCAGCAAACACGCTGGGAAAAGAATCAGCGTGACCAGGGTAAACTTCCAATCCATCATGAGCAGAACGGTGATTGCGCCGACGATAGTGATCGGCTGCTTGAAGACGTCGCTGCCGACGGTGGTCAAAGCCATCTGCATGACGCGCGTATTGTTCGTGATCAGCGACATCAAAAACCCGGAACGCGCCTTGTTAAAAAAATCCATCGAGTTCCGAACCATCTTGCTGAAAAGCTGATTCCGGATATCGGAGACCACCCTGTTACTCACCCATTGCATGCAATAGGTGCTCCCGTAAGAACAGAGACTGCGGAGAGTCATGATCACGGGGATGGCGAGGCAGATCAGGATGATTGAATTGATTTTTGGGCCTGTATCGAGAACTCCAAGATTATGGCGTACGGCCATCGGATTGGGAGCGACGCCGTGGAAAATCGTGCTTGTTACGCGCGCAATCGCCACCGGGAAAAGCGAATTGACGCCGCCGTAGGCCAGACCCAGTGCCAGGCCCAGGATAAAGCGAGCCTTGTACGGCTTCACATAACCGTAGAGCCGTCGGTACGTATCTGGGGCTGCACGTAACGTTTGCCAGAAAGATTGCTTTTTTTTAGCCGCTTTTGCGCCGCTCATGACGTTCGGGCCGCCGCATGCTGCGACAGCACCAAATCCATAGCACTAATCACTGCTTCCGTCGAGATTTGACTCATTGGAAGGCGCGGCTGCACCGGGGAAAACTCAGTAACCGGCTCAGGTGATTTTCCCTGCAGAATCAGGGCCGGACTTTCTCTCGGTCGCCAATGAAACGGGTTGGTTGGACCAAACAGGATCACTTGTGGTGTATGTGTCACGGCCGCGAGATGCATCGGAGCGGAATCGACGGTCACTAAGAGTCGTGCCTCGCTGATTAACGCCGTGAGGGTAAGCAAATCTGTCTTCCCGGAAAGATCGATAATTTTGGTCTCGTTCTTAATCGCCGCGATGTGCGCCTGCTCATGTTTCGATGCTCCACTCGTCAGAATGAGATCTAGATTATTGTCTCGGCCGAACCGTTCGATTACTCGCGCCCATCGTCCGGCTTCCCAAAGCTTTTCCTGGCGCGCCGAACCAGGATGCAAAACAATGTAGGACTTGCCGACGTTCCAATTGCGTCGGAGCGCGTGGGCTTTTTCGTGCGCCAATTGGGGCAACTGCAAATGCAGCGAGGAGGAAGCACACCCGATGCCGAGCGGTTCAAGCAAAGACAGGTTGTAATCGATTGTGTGCAAGTCGCGCATACGGACGTTGACAAAATCAGTGTAAAGCCGGGAGCGGCTTTTCGACTGATCGCGCACCCGATATGACACGATGCGTCTCCGGGCTTTGGACAAGAGCGCCAGAAATGCAGAGCGGTCGTTTCGTGTGAAATCGATGCAGTAATCAAACTTCTTGCCTGCGACGGTTAGAAAGGCGGCGAGATCGCTTAGATTGCGTCGCGCCATTAAAATGCGATCGACACCTGAAATGGCTGGGAGCAGATCAGCACATTCGCCGGAGACAACCCACGTCATTTCTGCGTCTGGGAAATGTTCGCGCAAAGCCGCTATCGCGGGAGTTGTCAGGATCAGATCGCCGATTCGCTTGAGTTGCAGGAGAAGAATTTTCATCCGCCTTCGGTCCCTACGGCGCGACAGAGAAGCCACCCGTCGCACGACAATTAGTGTGCCATTCGCATGGCCATTTCGTATGCGCCGAGTAATCGCGTCCGAAAATGGTCCCACGTGAAATTTTCGACTACGCGACGTCTCGCGGCGCTGCCCATTTGCTGAACGATTTCAGGATGTCGATGCAGATGCTGGAGTGCCGCTGCGATTGCATCGACATTACCCGGCTTTACAATAATTCCCTCCACGCCGTCGCGCACTACATCGCCTGCTTCACGCGTGGTGATTTGGGGCAGCGCGCATGCCGCGGCTTCGTATGTCACTTTGGCGCTGCCTTCCCATTGCGACGGAAAAACATGTATCGTGCCCTGATTAAGATAATTCTCCGGGTCGCGCACAAATCCCACTACCCGGATGTTCTCGCGCCAAAATTGTTTAAGAAAAGGCTTCGCTTCGTCATGCACGTGGCCAACCAACCAAAGCTCCGCATCAGGCAGGTTGAGACGATGCCATGCCTCGAGCACGTGTTGGATGCCTTTGCGTTTGATCAGCGCGCCGGCAAAAACCGCACGAAATTTCGCCGGCCGATCTCCCGGCTTGAATCGTTCCACGTCCACGCCGCGGGGCAGGTAAAACAGTTTTTCCTCCGGGAAACCACGAACGCGAAACGTATTAGCTGCGCGCTCTGACAAGACAAGCAGGAGGTCAGCCAGCTGGTATTCTTCTACGAAACGCTTTCGCTCGAGCAACAGTCTGGCTTTCCATCTTTGAAACCCGCGGCTCGTGCTTGCCGAATCAGCAGCTTTTGGACGATCGGGTTTGCGTTTTCCGCCGTCGCGATGCCACGTCGGAATCTCGACAATCGAAGGAATACCGTGCTGTTTAGCTACTCGTAACGATCGTAAACAGTCGCCCGACCAGCTATGAAACAAATCGTAACGACCGGTGGCGAGGTGCCGCGACGCGATCCAATCAAGGTACTTTTTTTTGGCGCCGTAGTAGTAGGGCCGGTCGAAAAATGAGATGAGGCGCACCGGATGCCAGCGCAAGGAATGAATCAACGAAGCAGGAATTTCCTTCTGCCTGTTATCATAAGCGATCGCTTTGCCCAGGAATCCTCCGCGAAAAGATGCACGCAGGGTCTCAAATGCATCTGTATCCAGACCGGAACCCCCGATGCGGGCAAAAATCGAATAGAGCAAATGCCTGGGCAAAGTACGCTCTGTGGACGAGGCGGAACGCAGCGGCGGAGGAGCGTTTAAGGTTTCACCCGGCATCGGCTTACAACTATTCTGGCGAACGTGGGGCGTGTAAAGTCCCCGCGCGAGCAAAGGCAGTCGAATAGGCCTCGTTCGAAATGACAAGAGACATATGAGCAGGAAGCTTAACATCGTCTTTGTCCGACGCGGATATTCGCCGACGGGCGGCGCGGAGGCGTACTTGAAACGGCTCGCGCGTGGCGTGACCAAAGCCGGACATGACGTGCAACTTGTATCGACGAATGACTGGCCGGACGTCGAGTGGCCATTTGGATTGATTACGCACTTACGCTCTAAATCGCCGATTGGATTTGCCAGCGAGCTGGAACGAATACGTACCGAATTCCGGTGCGATGTCCTGTTCAGTCTTGAGCGGGTCTGGAGCTGCGACATTTATCGGGCAGGTGATGGAGTTCATCGCACCTGGCTTGATCGCAGACAAAAGTTCGAACTGCCTCTGAAACGATTTGTCCGGAGTCTGGGTTCGAAGCATCAGGATCTGTTACGCCTGGAGCAATCCCTTTTTTCCGGTGGCAACGCGGTGCGCGTGATTGCCGCCTCGCAAATGGTCAAAGACGAAATCGTCAATCTTTATCGGTATTCGGCAGACAAGATCGACATTGTTCGCAATGGTGTCCCACTTGAGAAATTCCGGTTCGATCCGGAGCTTCGCGAAAAGTCACGCGAGGAATTGAATTTAAAGCCAGATCAGACCGCGCTGTTGTTTGCGGGCTCTGGATGGGAGCGCAAGGGGCTGCTTTTTGCTATCGAGGCAGCAGCGCTTTGCGGGGACCGGATGATGCGCTTGCTGGTTGCCGGTCGCGGAAATGCAAGGCTCTACAAAACGAAAAGCCTGCGCTTTTGGCGCGAGGAGCCGGTGCAATTTCTTGGTGAAGTTGCGGACATGCTGCGTGTTTACGCCGCTGCGGACATTCTTATTTTGCCTACGATTTACGATCCATTTTCCAATGCCTGTCTGGAGGCGCTCGCCTGCGGTCTGCCTGTGATCACCACGCGTTCCAACGGCTTTAGCGAAATTATCGAGAACGGTGTGCACGGATCAATTGTCGATCACCCAGGCGATCTCCTCGCTTTGCGCGATGCTATTCGCCTTTGGTCCGATCCTTCGCGTCGCGCCGCAGCGAGATCGACAAACACCCAACTCGCGGCGCAGTTCGATATTTCAAGAAACATCGACGAGACGCTCGCGATCCTATGCAGCTTGGCTAAACGAGAAACGGAATGATGCGCTTTACCCTGCGCTGATAAGCGGCGTATTTGTCTGGAAAATGTTTTAGCATCAAATCTTCTTCGCGTTTGAGTTTCAGCCAGAAGCTCACGAACACGAGCAACAAGCCTAAGAAGCCGCCGAAATACCCCATGGCGATAGCGGTGCCGGCAAACATGGCAAGGATGCCCGTGTAAATGGGATGCCGCACAACGCGGTAAGGCCCGCGTTCAATGAGTTCGTGTCCTTCTTTCAGCGTGATCACGCCGCTCCAGTTTCTTCCAAGGATCACTCTTGCCCAAATGGCAAACACAAGGCCGCTAACGCACAGGAAGGCACCAATCCAGGCGCTTGACGTTGTATGCGGGACGACGAGCCAATCGAATGGAGGCGGCAAACTGCTCGACTTGATCGCCAGAAAATAACCGATCACGAGCACCAGCCAGTACCGGGCTCGCTCTGCGCTGCTTTCGCGATAGATCGCGCGCTTGGTCGAGATTGCTCCCAGCAACCAGACTACTACGAAGATTATCCAGCAGACACGAATGACGCCGAGGCCTGACGAGTATGCGTGAACCCCCATCGTATAGCAGCCGGAGCGGCGCGATCCGTCCGCCTTGTTCTACCCTTGAGACCGGTTCACGTGGCGGCCAGCGCGGTATCCGTGTCCGGGAAAATCTGGAACACCTGATCGAGCCGCGAGATTTCGAAAATTGAACGCACAGTCTCCTGCAAACCAGCCAGCAAAAATTTCCCCCCGTAGGCTTCCACCTTTTGCATCGCCTGAATAAGAGCCGCCAGGCCTGCGCTATCGATGTAAGTCACGTCCGAAAGATCGATCACCACGCGTTCCGGTTGTTTCTCGATCATTGCGGTTAGTGATGCCGTGACGACGGGAGAAACATGCAGATCGATTTCGCCCTTGAGTGGCAACACGTTGGACCGATCTCGTTGGGGCTTCGGAGCAGACGGGGAGGCGTTCTTCTTTTTCATTCAACCCTTCATTCGTCAATGGATCACCATCCGAGCGTATGGATCACTTTTTCCACATTTGAAAGATCATCGACTAGAAAATCTGGCTGATATTCGGCAAGTCGATCGCGACTCCAGGTACCGGTCGCTACGGCGACCGTGCGCGCACCCAAAGCTTTGCCACAGGCAATATCGCGCGGTGTATCGCCAATCACGTCGATTTCCGAAGCGGAGAACTCGCGGCCATGCTTTTCTTTTGCGCGCGCGCGTGCGAAAGGTCCTAGCCGGTTGCGGTCTCGATGATCATCGGCGAACGCGCCAAATTCAAAAAAGTGCCAGACCCCGTAATGCTCGAGCTTTAGTTGCGCTCCGCGCGAGACATTGCCAGTGAGCAGCGCCAGCACCAGATGCTGTCGCGACTTGAGCCTTTCGAGTAACTCGAGTACACCCGGAAGCAGTTTGCCTTTGCGACGTGGCAATTCCAACGAAAGAAAGTGCACGTAGCTGTCCAGGAAGGCGCTCACATTTTCGTTCGTCGCGGGAATTTTATTTTTGTTCAGTATGCTTACGACAATTCCCGAATCGGTCATTCCGGCGATCTCGATGTCGTGTAGATCGTCATCGATATCGAAACGTTCTTTGAAAGCCGATTTGAGCGCATGCACACCCGCGCCGCCCGAGTGGATCAACGTCCCATCGATATCGAAAAGCAAAAGGCGCTTTGTAATTGTGGACTGCGGATTGCGGGTCGCGGATTTGGTCTGCATTTCTGTAGCGGCGCTCTTCCTCCCACCGTAGGTCGCCGCGGCGACCGAAGGCGGGTGAGCGCCGTCGCAAATTGACGCAATTTTGAAACCCGCGCATTTCAAAAAATCGCGAGTTCGCACGTCGCTAGGTTGTCGACGATCGCACGTTGCAGCTACACTTTACAAGCCTGGCGCGTGCATCATCAGCACGGCGATCATGCTCCCGAGAAACACGAGTAGGACAATCGCTAGTCCGATAAAAATTCCATTGCGAACCGGGTCGCTCTGTTGTTTTTGGCGTCGAAACGGAGAAACATTGGTAAAATCCGCGGGCGCGGCGCTCAATTCTGCGGGTCTCGCTTTGATCTCCTCGAGCTCGGGAAGCGGTCGCGATCCGCTTGTATCTCCTTCGTAGCGGGCTTCGGTCGCGGCAAATCGGATCCGATCATCAAAGCTTAGCAACGTTTCCGTGACCGGCTTGCCATTGACCTGTGTGCCATTGGTCGACCCGAGATCTTTCAACCGATAAGTTTCGCCGGCCAACTGCAACTGCGCGTGCCGCGCCGAAACTGAAGGATTATTTATGATTATCGTGTTGTCCGGGCTGCGTCCGATGGTGACCAGGTCATCAACAAGTTCATATGTCGTCCCGCTGATGATGAGCTTTGGCATGTTGGCTGTAATTTAGCTTAAAACTAAACATTTGGTCGAACGATTCCTTCCGGAAAGGCAATTTGGGCACGTTCACATTTCGAACGACTGGATTATTCCCCATCCGTTTGACGCTTAGATTCCGTATCCTTAGGCTTAGTTCTATCATTCGAATCGAAAACCGACTCCAAGGAACACCTAAAGGGAGTAACATCATGGCGACATACATCAGCTTAGTGCAATTCACAGATAAAGGTATCCAGGCCGCCAAGGAGACGACCCAGCGGGTAACTGAGTGGGCCGCCAAGGTGCAGTCGAGGGGCGTAAGCATCAAGGAGATGTATTGGACGCTTGGTCAATATGACCAGGTTTGCATCTTCGACGCCCCAGACGACGAAACGGCCGCCAGTGTGTTGCTGGCGGCCGACATGCTAGGTAACATTCGCACACAGACATTGCGTGCTTTCACTGCCTCCGATATGGAGGAGATCCTGGGCAAGGTGCCCTAATCACGCCGGATTAGCACTTACTTCCTGATTTGCGCCTAGCCTGCTCCGCGTTCTGGAGTTATTGGGCGTTACGTGCAGTCCGTCCTCGATCATCCCGAGCAGCAGCTTTGCGACGTAGTGTTGTTCGATGATGAGCGCAGGGCCAAACCACTTCGAATCATCTTGGACGTGTTGATACTAGGAACTGCATCCGGGTTTGCGAATGTTAAAAGTTTAGATTTGACCTGTTTTGCTACCCTTGACCCTGCTTTTCTACTCCCCTGTTGTGTCAATAGTGAGGGCTGACCCCATTTCCGAGTTCATGGGGCTTTGCATGCTTTGAGTTTTACATTTGAATAGGTCCATTGTGCTGCAGCTTGATGGAATGGGGCCGCTTTATCGGCAGATCTACCGCGCCTTTCGTAACGACATCCTGACCTGTGCCCTGGTACCGGGTGAACGAGTTCCTTCGACACGAGTTCTTGCCGACCTTCTGAAAGTATCGCGAAACACTCGGAGTCGCTCGGCCGGCAACGGCACACCCTCAGTCGCAGACACGCCAGGCTTGCGATCGTAGGAGAGAGAATCCTAAAAGCCGCACGCCGGAGCGATGGAAACGCTTTTCAGGAGCGACTTTCGATTCTTCTCGAACCTGGGCCCTACGGAATTTGTTCGTCAACGGAGCGAATGCGTGATGCAAAATCATGCCACGCTCGTCGGGTAGGTCAATTTTTTCCAATACAGAACTCATCCGTTGTTGGATAATGGGCTACGGTCAGAACAAAACCTATAAAACGAACTTTCGCTCTTATTCTCGCCGCCCTGGCTGCAGCCGCCCTGTTCGGGGGGCTTGTGCATGCGGTGCTGGTGGTCGGGCACGTTTCGGAGCCAGCCGCCACCACGGTTTACGGCCTGACCCCCCAGCGACTCTGGGCCACCACGGTTGCTGTGCTGGCGCTGATCGGCGTGGTCATCGGTGGGCTGGCTCTGCGCCGATCCGCCGGTCGTATCGGCACCGGTAACGGGAGAATGGGGGCTATCGTGGCCTTGGTGGCAGGGCTGATCGCCGTACTCAACGGCGGGCTGAATTTGGCCATCGCCACAGGTGGTCCCGGCACCGGCAACGGAGTAGTCAGTGGCGCCGCGGCCCTGGTGCTGGGGCTGCTCGCCATGGCCCTCGGTGGGTTAGCTCTGGCCCGATCCCGCCGCACCGGCTGACTCGGCCATGAGCGACTTAGAGCACAGACTTATTCATTTCGCTCTGTGCCGTGATTTTTTGGGTTTGCGCCGCCTCCTCCGGCTTCTGGAATCACTGCGTTACGTGTAGTCCGTCCTCGATCATCCCATTGAGTAGCTCTGGGAGGTGGCGGTGTTCGATGATGAACGCAGGACCAAACCACTGCGAATGATCTTTGGCATGTTCACTGACCCATTCGCTCGCTCGCTGAGTCAGCGGCCTAACGAGCGCAAGCGCGCCGTGTGGCAGAATCCAGATATCGGTTTTGCGGCCGGGGCGGTTCATTGCTTAGCGTCAGTTTTTGCAAAGGGTGGCTCCGGTTTAATCGGAAACAGGGGCCGTAAAACCGCGAATGTTTGCGATAAGCACGCAACAGAAACGACCAGAAACATTGCTACACACTTCACGGCGTTTGCTTTCATCTTCTTTATCCGGAAATCGGGGAGCAAAGTTCCTGAAGATGTTCGAAAAGACGACGAGTGAGCCTTAAGCACTGATTGCTGCCACTCAGCAGTTTAGGGATCATTCATATCCGTTTACGGTGCACGTTTGCTCAGTTCCAGCGTGTGCTTACTTACAGCGGTGTCTAGTCAAATTTCCAAACGCCAATCGTTATGGTTCAATGAAAGGGAGGCGTCGCTCTTGCGACGTACTTCGGTACCAGACCGCGTGGTCGAGTAATTTACTCGGGATATTTCTGGTAGCACGTTATCGTGCGTTAATTGACCGCCCGCGGCCCCGCTCGCATAGTGCCCACTTCCATGGGAATTGAGTTTACGCGCAACTTCTGCATTATCGCGCATATCGATCACGGTAAAACGACGTTGTCGGATCGGTTGCTCGAGCGCACGGGGACAATCCAGGAGCGGGAAAAGCAGGACCAGCTTCTTGACTCGATGGACCTGGAGCGGGAGCGCGGGATCACGATCAAAGCTCATCCCGTGACGATGCGTTACACGAGCAAATCTGGACAAAAGTATCGATTGAACCTGCTCGACACCCCGGGGCACGTCGATTTTAGCTATGAGGTTTCGCGTAGCCTCGCTGCCTGCGAGGGCGCGCTGTTGGTTGTCGATGCGGCGCAGGGAGTGGAGGCGCAAACGGTGGCGAACGTTCATCTCGCGCACAAGCAGGGGCTCACGATTGTGCCAATCATTAATAAGATCGATCTACCGAACGCCGATGTTGCCTCGGTGCATCGCCAGTTGGAAGAAATCCTTGCGATCCCAGCTGAGGAAGCGATCGAAGCAAGCGCGAAGATGGGAATCGGGATTGATGAAATTCTTGAGGCAATCGTGAAACGTGTTCCGCCGCCGCGACCGCCGGCAGATCAAACGTTGCGCGCGCTGGTTTTTGATTCGGTGTTTGATGTTTATCGCGGTGTGGTCGGGTATGTGCGTGTCGATTCCGGAACAATGGAAGCGAATCACGCGATCATGTTGATGAGCAATAACACGCGCTACGAGATCAAGGAAGTGGGCGTGTTTACACCGAAGATGCTCCCGCAGGAAAAGCTAAATCCCGGTGACGTCGGTTATTTCATCGCAAACATTAAGTCGACTGCCGACATGAAGATCGGCGATACCATCACCGACCAGCGCCATCCAGCGCGCGAGCCGCTTCCCGGTTTTCAGGAAATTCATCCCATGGTCTTCAGCGGTATTTATCCGATCAATACCGGCGACTTCGAGCATTTGAAGACCGCGATCGCAAAGTTGCGCCTTAACGATTCCGCGTTCGTCTATCAACCGGAAAGCTCCGTCGCGCTCGGATTTGGATTTCGCTGCGGATTTCTCGGGTTGCTTCACATGGAGATCATCCAGGAACGGCTCCGGCGCGAGTACAACATGGACATCATCGCCACAAGTCCAAGTGTCGTCTATGAAGTGATCACTACGCGCGGAGAAAAATTGTCGATCGATAACCCTGCTCACCTGCCCAATCCCAGCATGATCCAGGAAATTCGTGAGCCGATTGTAAAGGCGTATGTGCTTTGTCCGAACGAGAATATCGGCGACATCCTGCAATTGATTTTGGAGAAACGCGGCCAGATGGAGCGTACCGAATCGCTCGATACGCGTCGGGTAATGTTGCATTGCGAATTGCCGCTGAACGAAATTCTCGTCGATTTTAACGACAAAATTAAGAGCATTACCCGCGGTTACGGATCGATGGATTACGAGCACGCCGGCTATCGCGCCGCGAAATTGGTAAAGCTGGATCTTCTTGTTAATGGCGAGCCGGTCGATGCGTTTTCGACGATCGTGCACAAAGATCGCGCGGAGGCGAGGGGACGCCAGCTGGCGGCCAAACTAAAGGAAGTGATCCCGCGGCAACTCTATCAAGTGGCGATTCAGGCGGCTATTGGCGGAAAAATTATTGCGCGTGAGAGCGTTTCGGCATTGCGAAAAAACGTAACCGCGAAATGCTACGGCGGCGATATTAC